>DMTJ01000331.1 GCA_003477185.1 Lentisphaeria bacterium | reverse complement strand
GCTTCCAGCAACTCCTGCTGCAAACGCTCGCATGGCTCGGCGGGAACGTGGGTACGCAGTTTGCGAGCCATATCTCCCAGATAACGCAAGGAGCGACGACGCTCGCGCCGAAACTCCTCGGCGTCAATACTGTCAAGACCTTCGATTCGACGAATCGCCTGGCGCACGACTGCAGCAGCAGGCTCGAATCGTTTTTCCTCGATCAATGGCACCAGCTTGGCCTCCGCATTCATCCGCAACACGTATGGCCACCACTTCTGCAGGGCCAGACGATCTTCCTCCCGGCTGGCATATTGATGCACAAACTGAAACAGGCCCATGTTACGCTCGGTATCATCGACCACTCGGCCAAACTCCCGAATCTGAATCAGAAAGACGTAGCGCTCGTAAATTCGGCGACTTTCTTCAAAAAGGCGCTTGCAGCCCTTTTCATCCAAGGCGAAGCCACGCTCCGAGCCGTGCTTTTCGATGTGCCGACTCAGGCTCTGGCGATAGTAGTCCAAGTAGTACTTGAAGCCGTAGGGGCGCAAGCCATCCGGCCTCCCCTCGAGCTCCATTTGCAGCAATCCTTGGAAGGCCCCCTGCGTAATGCGAACCTGAACCTTCTCAGTGCCGATATCATCCACAATCTTTCGCACGTGCTCGCCAGGCCGGTTCGGCCAGCGTCGCAAAATATCGGCAATGTCTTCGCTCATCATGCTTGTGCCTTCGCTGTGCGCTTGGTGTCCGCTGCGTCGGCCTGAGACTTGATCCATCGAGCAGCTCGCCACTCAAGATGCCAGACCAACGGCACAACCGCAAGCAGGAAAAGTGCCTCAATAGCGCAGTAGGCAACCAGGTTTCGCGCCACCCCGGAAGTGAACCCGTAGGAGTGCAGACCGACACCAAGAAGGTTGATTCCGAACCACGCCATCATCACAACCACGATACCCAGCACCGCGCCAGCTGCCATTCCCACTTGCCCAATCATCTTGCCCCGTCTGGCGTGAATGAGCGCAGCACACCACAGCACGATCAGCAGGGCACCATTCTCCTTCGGGTCCCATCCCCAGAATCGCCCCCAAGATTGATCTGCCCAGATTCCGCCAAGGACCGTCCCCACAAAAGTAAAAATCAAGCCAAATGCCAAAACTCCAAAAACCATCGCGTAGGTTTCCGTCAGCCCCTTGCGTTCGTCATCGGTAGGTTGCGGCCGCGAGGCGTTTCGGCGCAGAGCATAGCGCAATCGCTGCACGAGGTAAATGTGGCCAATCACCCCGGCAACACAACAGCCAGCATAGCCAAGGTTGATCGTCACCACATGGGTCGCCAGCCAAAAGTTGGAGTCGAGGACCGCTTGCAGAACCTCCATCGTGTCGCCATCCTGCCCAAACTTCCCGCTCACTGCCAGCATGATGAGAGCAGAGATGCCGCCCACCAGCAGCCCCATCCCTTTGCGCTGAATCAGCTCCAGCAGCAGCCCCATCAGAAAACCGATCGCCCCAACAAAAATGAAGGTCTCGTAGAGATTGGTGATCGGCGGCCGGCTGGTGATGTACATGCGCATTCCGATTCCGACGATCTGCAGCACGCCGCCAGTCACCAGTAAAAGCGCACTGAGCCAGTAGCAGGGTCGACGCAGAAAAAGCGCCCCAGTCGCCAAAGCAAGCAACGAGAACAGATAGAGAAACTTGGCCGAGTAGAATGGATCCAGTTGGTTATAGATCTGCTCAACAGGTACGGACTGGAGATAGCGTGCTTGCTCGTCGTCTGGCGGAAGCTGACTGCTCAGAACCGCATTCAGCGACGCGACGCCGCTGTCGAATGCAGCCTGATCTCGCCGTAGGTAGGCCTCGCGAATCAAGGCGAGCCCGGTAAGTACAGGCCTCTCTTCGCCGGCAAAAAACTCCGCGTGCGGTGGGCGCCACGGTTCACCCGGGACAGGAATGATGTGCAAGATCCCAGCAGTCGTACTCAGCATCCGGTTTGCCTCGTGAAGGCTGCGTGCCAGGGCAAACAGCGACGCCTCTTCCTCACTCCAGGTGGCCGGGGCCGCCAGATCTACGCTGCGCAGGCCACTCGCCAGCTTGGGGCCAGTGGCGAGTACTTCGTAGAACGAGTATTCGCTACGCCCGGGAGCCAGTCCCAGTTCAGCAGCAATCTCCGGCGCTGGCACCGAGAATCTTGGACTTGGTGCCAGAAATGACAGCGCGTCCGTGAGATGCAGATAAGTTCGGACATTATTATACACACGGATCAGTTCGGTATCTACGGGGTCACGCTCGTCAGACTCAAGCCGTGACGCCTTCTGAGCCAGGCTCTCCAACGTCTCGAACACATCTCGCAGCTCAGCAAAGCTGTAGCGAAACTTTTCTTCACGCTCAATGCCCAATGCATCGGCTGTGAGCGGGTTATTAATGCGAAATGTCTTGTACGAGAACGTCCGCTCCGGCTCGAACAGGACCTGAGCAAGCCATTCCGTGGCATCCAGCTTACCGTCGCCACCGCCGTCTTCGGCAACGAGCCGATGCGAGCTTCTGGCGTTGAGCTGCAACAGAGTCGCTTGGGCAAAGGTTTGCAGCGGCTTGATCCGGCCCGTATGTTGAATGGCAATCTGACCGAGAGCAGACGGATCCAGCGGCTCGCCGAAGCTTGTCAGAACAAGTGCGGCAAGAGCGATAATGAGGCGGGTTGTTTTCATGCTTCCATCTTCCGTTTCACTTTCGGGTCCCGACGCATGGCAAACATGACGAGAAAATGCACCAACAGCCCGGCAAACACGATGCCGCTGGAAATGTAGGGCAACAGCCGGCCCACATTCTCCACCACGGCAAACACGGACTGCTCGCCCATCTCGGTGTTTGCGAACGATGCCTGGTAGAAGGTAAAGTTGCGATGGCGCAGCGGATTGTTCATAAAGATTCGCACCGGCCGATCGATTTCACCGTAGCGCAACTCGACCGTGCTCTCGTACGAACTCGGCATGCTGGTCCCCGGATGTTCCTTCTTAACGAAGTCGGTCAGAGAAATCACAAATGGCAGCACGTACCGCCGATGCCGCAGTTGGAAGGAAATCTTCTTGCCCCCGAACGTGACCTCAATTGGGGCAGTGTCTGCCCCAAACAGGATCACGTCTGCCTGCTGGTCCCCCGCAACCACGCGAAACAGCCCGCCCGGCAAATTCCGCTGCGGGTCCTTTGCCCCCTCTACTGCCATCAGTGTCTGCTGTTCGCCCACGCTATTCTGCGCATGAATCGTCCCTGCCGGTGCCGGTCTGGTGTTCTCATGATACGCCTTGGCGGTCACCACTACTCCCAACTCAGGGATCTCCAACGGGATATCCCTTTCGAGCATCGTCGCGTCAAAGGCGTACACTTGCTGGCTGTTGCCCGCCTGCGCTTCCCAAACACTCAGCTCCCACGCGCGATAGTCTTGCGATAGATTCGTAGCCTCTCCTTCGTGCAACGGCACCGTGGACTCCACGGCATAGTGGTAGGTCACAAATGAGCCGACCAACATCACTAGTAGCCCCCAATGAATCAGGATCTGGCCAATATTGAGCAGCTTGTAGCGCAGCCGGAAGATCGTTGCGGCCAGCAAGTTCGCAAACATTATCCATAACAGCAGACGCCCACCCGGCGCAACAGGAAATGCATCCACCGTCACGAACCAGCTATAGAAAAATCGCTCCAAGACTGCCCACAGCCCGTGCGTCTTCTGGAAAAGAGTCCCCCAGGCCGTCAAGACCATCAACAGCAGCAGGCCGCTAACGGTCAGACGCAAGTCCATCAGACGCTGCACCAGCCACCGTTTCCGCAGCCGGGCGATTATGCTTTGTTTCTTAGCCATCTTGCTTCCCTACTCCACTCTCAATGACCGGCAGAGCGCGCGAAACGCCTGCCGATTTCTTGTCAGAAACGAGACCGAACCGCTGAACTTGACAAAGATCGTCTGCTCTTCCAGCGTCCAGACGCCTATCAGCATGGACGGTCCGTCTTGTTTGGGCTGCAGCTCGAGCAGATCAACCAGCAGCACTGGCGGGCCACTGCGCGCATCCAGTTTTGGTTGTCGCGCAATAAACTCGGCTGGCTTCTCAAGCTCTGCTTTCAACTGTCGCGCCCACCGAACCACATTCTGCTCCAGCCCCCCACCCGCGCCTCCTAGCGCGATAATGGTGCACAGCCCATCGGGGTCTGCCGCTGGACGAAGGGTCGCTAAGCGCATGCCCTGCGCGGCCTCAATAGACCAGCCCTCCGGAACGTCCCACGCAATCGTCCCTTTCTCGGCTGGCTCCTCAGCACTCGGCATGTGGGACGCAAGGCTCGCGCAGAGCGCCCGAAAGTTTGCGGACTCCGCACGCAGCACTGTGGCCGCTCCCATCAGCTTCACGA
This sequence comes from Lentisphaeria bacterium, assembly GCA_003477185.1. Taxonomy (GTDB): domain Bacteria; phylum Verrucomicrobiota; class Lentisphaeria; order JABSQK01; family UBA12247; genus UBA12247. The sequence goes on along the minus strand of DMTJ01000331.1, from coordinate 5,048 downwards.
AAGCTCGCTTCTGTGGCAGCTCCACGATCGCCACCAGCATCGAAGGCGAATCATCTTCGACTGCGCGCGAGAAGTCAATCAATAGCACGGGAAAGCCCCCAGCGCTAGTGAGCCGCTCTTGCTCGGCGATGAAGGTTACGAGCTCGTCATCGCTCATCTCCACCGAGACCTGACCGGCCCAGCGCTGGACATTGGCGAATTCACCGCCCACGTCTCCGGGCAGCACGACGATCGAGCCATCTGTATCGGCACCACTGCTAAACGTCACCAGGCGCATCGATTGGGCGCTGGCCTTCTCCTGCCATCCTGGCGGGAGTGCCCAAACCAGTTCTGCGGACTTCGCAACTACGGGCGCCTGCCCTACCGGAGGGTCAGTCACGCTCGGTGCCGATACAGCCACATGAATTTCCTGATACGTGCGCCGCTCAACCTGCTCGCTGCAGCCAACCGCCACAAGCAACAGAAATGTCAGCCCGATGAAATGCCAAATAGAAAAATAATGCACGCGTAAAACTCCGCTGCGCGAGGAAAAAAAAGACAACATAGCTGCATGCGAAACACCGCGCCACGCGGCAATCCCGCAACTCTGAAAACTATGGCCAGATTTCCAAGGTACCAGCGGCTGTGTTTCTGCCTCTTAGCGTCAGATTCCGCGCCCAGCATGAAACCTGTGCGTGACTCCTCGCGATCCGCAGCTAGTTTACCCGATCATCGCCACGTCCCCGGATTTGACGCACCATGAGCGCCCCAGTAAAAAACGCCTCGCCTGTCTCCAGTAAACATGCCGCCCGGGGAAGCCTCGCTCCCGGTAGCGTGTTTGCGCTTGCCTTCGCGTTGTTTGGTGTGGGCGTCGCGGAGATGTACTGCGATGGATTCGCCTACGAGGTCTTGATCCACCGAGTTTTCCCGATTCCAGGGCGCTCATTCCCCATCCCGGCCGCCGTCGCCGCCCATCTGCTTCTCTGGGTGGCTGCCGTTCGCTTCGGTTCCCTCTCACTCGCTAGTTTGCTGCGTGCCACCCGTCCTCTGCTGCTGCTGAACGGGTTTCTAATTCCGCTGGCCATGAATACCACATTGGGGTTTCCCGCTCTGTTCACCATGCTCGCACTAGTCGGTTACAGCGCGTGGCGGGTCCTGCAAGAATGCCAGCCCGGCCCCTTACAGGTTTCCGCGCGCTTCGGCTGGGGCGTTGCAATCATCGCCTGTCTTGCATACATCGCTTGGTCGGTCTGGTACCAGCAGCTCATGTACCGCCAGCTCCTGATGGGCTACAGCGATATCGGCTACTACTACCTGCGTTTGAAAAACACCCTGGTCCACGGAGACTTCCTGCAGATCGAATCATATCGGCCGCCATTCTGGGACCATTTCTGCCCCGGGCTGGCCATCCTGCTTCCGCTGTTCATGCTCTGGCCCACCCTAGACTTTCTTATGGTAGTCCAACCCGTGGTGCTCGCTGGTACAGGTTTGCTGCTGCTTTGGATCGCACGACGGGAAGCACCGCAGGCCCGGAGCACGTTTGCCGTCCCCATCCTGTTCCTGCTCTATCCGGCAGTAACCCACCTTCCTTTCAACTATTCGTATGGCTTTCATCCGGTAACCCTTGCCCTGCCCTTGCTGATTTTGAGCACCTACTGGATTGACCGAGGCAAGCACCGCTGGGCGATCCTCCCGGCCATCGTGACGATGCTGATTCAGGAACACATGGCCGTCTACTATGCCGGAATCGGCATGACCTTGGTGCTGCGCAAGGACTGGAAACCGGGACTGATCTGGGGCGGGGCGGGCACCGCGTACTTCCTGCTCATCATGATGTGGTTTATGCCCTGGCATACCGGCGGCCAGAACGTCCATGTCGGGCTTTGGGGAAACCTGGGGGGGTCCATCCCGGAGATCGCGCTCAATCTAGTCCTGCAACCGGAGCTCATTCTCGGCGCAGTGTTCAACCGCCAATCCATGCATCTGCTCGCCCTGCTGCTACTCCCCCTCGCCGGAGGCTGCCTGGCAGCACCGCGTTTTCTGCTGATGCTCTCGCCCATCTTCCTCTTCAATTGCCTACGGCCCGACGACCAATCACTCAGCATCGCCTTCCACTATCAGACAGGCACCATCGGACTGCTGTTTCTGGCCCTAATTCTCGGGGTATATCGCCAGCCCAAACCGGGAGTGAGGGCGCTGCCCTTTCTGGGCGCCGGGCTGATGATTGCGCTGTTCGCAAGTCTTCATGTGTCCCTAATGCCGTGGACATCTCATACGATGGGCATGGTCCCAGAGACCGAGCGGCTTCCAGAACAGCAGCGCGCGTTCGAGATGTTGCAGCATCTCATCCCAGCCGATGCCACGGTCACCGCGGACGATCGTTGCCGCGGTGCCCTGCTGGATCGACGGCTGGCTTTGCACTATGCGGACACCAAGCAATGGGCGACCGAGTATCACGCCTACCAGGTAGGGGCCTGGAATTCCGCCCCAGATGAAACTCACCAGCGCGTCCAGGACCTGCTTGACTCCGGAGAATACACCGTCATCTACCAGCAAAACAAGCTCATTATCTTGAAGGCAAAAAAACCACCGCCACGTCCCCCAGACGACCTCTACTAGCGCCCCTTCCGGCAGCGCAGAAACTCGTCGTAGTCTCGGATGTAGTCCTCCGGATCATAGTACTCCGAAGCCAGCACCAGCAACACCGAATCCGGCGAATGCTTATACTCCGAGGCCCAGACCATGGGCGGGACATGCAGACCAAGCGTCGCTCGATCCAGCACCAGCTCTTCTCGCGAGGTGCCATCGTCCACCACCACCGCACAGCTGCCATGAACACAGGTTAAAAACTGGTGACAGCGTTTGTGCGCGTGTTCACCGCGCACATGCGCGCCCGGCACATCGTAGGTCAGGAAATACCGTTGCACGGCAAACGGCACACTGCGCTCCATCTCGCCGACCGTGAGGTTTCCCCGCGGATCGCTGATAAATGGCAGCTCATGCACGCTCACACCCTCAACACGCAAAGATTGCGGTGAGACCTGACCGGCCCCCTGACGCGACGACTCAACCGCTTCCTGCGTATCCCCAAAGCCGATCACCCGTGCCGGGTCGCCAGCGACTATTGCATGCGGAGAGACCGACTGCCGGACCACGGATCCCGCATCCACCACTGCCCCCTCGCCGATCGTGACCCCCGGAAAGACCGTCGCATTGGCCCCAATACGGCATCCTCGGCGCAGAACTGGCGGGGCATCTCCTGACGCCTTGGTGCCCACAATCCGAGTGTCCGAAAACGCTGCGCAGATGCCAATTTTGACCTCTTCCTCGACAACGATCCCGGCGGGCAGGTGCACGCCAGCTCCAACGTGGACGTTTCTGCCTATTCGTGCGCCTTCAGCGACGCTGGCATGGGTATCGATGCAGACGCCATCGCCAATCTCAGCCGTAGGCGCAACAAAGACAAACGGGCCGATTGTGCAGCCGGCACCGATTCTCTCCGTCTCACAACGTGCTGTCAGGTGTAATTCTGCACTCATACGCCTACTCCTTTCTGGAATTCACCTGCAACGCTCCGCAGTGCCCGACATAGGGTCTCTGTCTCCTCGTCCGTCATCTCCGGAAAGCATGGCACGGTCAGAACCGTCCTGCACGCTGCCTCCGTAACCTCAAGCCGTGGCTGGTCTTCGCGGCCGGCTAATGCGGGCTGCTGCCAGTCCGCCATCGGGTAATGAATTGCCGTGCTGATCTCATGCTCGGCAAGCGCCATCCCCAAAGCCTCACGCTGCTCCGTCTGTAGAATGCACAAATGGGCGACATGATCCTCTCCCACGCTCCCTGGCGCCCGCCAGCTCCCTCCTGAACCAGCCTCAAGCACCGCCTCACGAATTGCCTTCCGTCGTTCGTTGCGCGCCGGAAGCGCTGGCAGCAACACCCGCAGGGCCGCCGCTTGACACTCGTCCATCCGGCTATTCATCCCCGGCTGACTGCTTACATATCGCTGCTCCCAGCCGTACTGCCGCAAGGCGCGCAGTCGTTTCGCCAGCTCATCGTCAGAGGTCACGACTGCTCCGGCATCCCCCAATGCGCCCAAATTCTTAGTGGGGTAAAAGCTGAATGCCGCCATTCTCCCGAAGGAACCGGCTAGGCGTCCATCGCGACTTGCTCCGTGCGCTTGTGCGCAGTCCTCCAGCAGCGGAACCGACCGTACAGCGCAGACCTTCTCAAGCGCTGCGATGTCCGCAAGCTGGCCATACAGGTGCGTGGCGATAACAGCGCAGGTCCGCTCCGTAATTGCATCTGCCACACTCTCCGCAGACAGACACAAGGCGTTGGCTTCGACATCGGCGTATACAGGCTGCGCGCCACAGCGAAGAATAGCCGTACTACTGTAGAAGCCCGCATTCGCTGCGGTGATCACCTCATCTCCCGGGCCAATCTCCAGCGCGCGCAGCATCAGCTCCAATGCATCGGTTCCGCAGGCACAGCTGACCGTATTGCGAACTCCGCAAAACGCTGCAAATTCGGTCTCAAATGCCTCGGTTTCGGGGCCCAGCAGTAGCCATCCAGAGTCCAGAACCCGCTTGAGCGCGCGATCAAGTTCACCTCGGTGGGCCTCAATCAATCTACTGGGTATGTTTATCGGCAACATAGCGTTCCATGATACAGGTGCGTTTCACGACAGAGGCATAATGCCCCAGCATTCGCTGGACGCAAGCCGCCACACCAGCCTCGACTATCCGCAACTGCGCTGTAGATCCCTCTTTTGCTGATTTGCTCCACAGTACACGGACCGCCGACAACCACGCAATGGGCACAATCTTTACCTTGACGGGTGCAGTTTTTGACCTGATCGCGGCTAGCCTGTATCACCGCCTCCACATGTACGACGTGCTGAACTACGAGGCCTTTGGCTTTCAGCAGAGCATCATCTCGCTGAGCGCCAAGCTTTTCGGCCACCTGCTGCTTTGGTAGTGGGTAAAACCCAGCCAATCTTGGCTGGGACTAGCCCGCACCTGATTGGAACACGGCCCCAGCGAACATCCCAAAATTGGTCGGCAATCTACAAC
>DMTJ01000434.1 GCA_003477185.1 Lentisphaeria bacterium | reverse complement strand
CAATATGGAGGTTCAGGCCAGATACTACGCGAAAGAGTACGACATGAAGATCGCGGTGGCGCGGCCGAATAATGTCTATGGCGCGGGCGATGGCTGGGACGGCGAGAAGTCGCACGTGATTCCGGCGCTGACCAAGCGCGTGCTCGATGGCGAAGACCCCGTACGGGTTTGGGGCTCGGGAAATCAGACGCGGGCCTTCGTGCACGTGCTGGATGTGGCTCAGGGCTTTATGGATCTCACCGAGAAGTATGCGGTAGCGGACCCCGTTAACGTAGGGCATGACCGCGAGACGACCATCGGAGATCTGGTGCGCAAGATCTGCGAGATCAGCGGCAAAACGCCGGTGCTTGAGTTTGATACGACCAAGCCTGAGGGCGCTCCGCGCAAGTCTTTGTCCAGTGAGAAGCTCACGCGGGTGTCAGGGTTCGAGCCGAAAATGCTGCTCGACAAGGGCCTGAAGGAGATGGTCGAGTGGTTTCGCGATAACTACGATGAAGCCACGACTGGATCCTGTCCGGAGTTGACCATCATTACGCCGGTCTACAACGAGGATGACTTGATTGTCCCGACGATCCAAGAAGTGAAACGCCACGTGGGCGTTCCCTTCGAAATGCTCGTGGTCTATGATTTCGACGAAGACACGACCGTCCCGTACGTGGAGCAGATGATGCAAAGCGTGCCCGAACTCAAACTGGTCAAAAACGATATCGGGCCTGGCGTGATCAATGCGATCCGCGCCGGAATCGACGCTGCCCGCGGCGAATATATCGTTATGGTGAACGGTGATCTTTCGGATGACATGCACACGATCAACGAAATGGTCGCGAAGGCCGATGGCGGTTTCGACATCGTCTGTGGTACGCGTTACTCGGGTGACGGCAAGAAGCTCGGTGGTCCATTTATTCAAGATCTTCTCTCTCGTGTCGCCAACCGATCCTTTCACATGCTGACCCGCTTCCCGACTTCGGACGTCACGAACTCGTTTAAGCTGTACCGGGCCAAGTATTTGAAGAGCATCGACATTGAAAGCAGCGGTGGATTCGAGTTCTCGTTTGAGCTGACCGTCAAAGGGCATTCGCGCGGGCTGAAAATCTGCGAGATTCCGACCGTTTGGAAGCAGCGTAAGGGCGGCGAGTCGAAATTTCGGCTGTTTGCGTGGCTCAAGAATTACCTGCGGTGGTATACCGCAGGTCTAGCGAACGTGTGGTTTGGCCGCAAGACCAAGTAATAGACCACCAACAGGATCGGAGGAGGGCCACGTGTCTGACCAGGAAGAGCTGATTTACACTCCACAACAGGCACTGGCCCCTAAACTCAAGGCGATTGTCCTGCTTCTGTTTATCCTGGCGTTCGGTGTTCGGATGTACCGGATCACCGCGCCACCGATTGACTACCATCCCGCACGCCAGTTCATGTGTGCTGCTATTGCACGTGGGATGTACATGGAGAATAAGACAACTGCGCCGGAGTGGGAACGTGCGGTAGCCGCGCAGAACCTGGCCGATGAACTACTGCTCGAGCCGCGCGTGATGGAAGGCACCTCAGTCTTCTTCTACAACATGCTGGGCGGCGAGAGGCTGTGGGTTCCGAAGGCTATCGCCTCGTTGCTATGGCTATTGGGAGGCGTATTCCTATTCAGAATCGTGCGCGGCATTGCGCCGAATTATTGTGCCGTGGCCTCGCTGGGGGTCTATCTATTTCTGCCGTTTGGGGTCATTGGGACGCGAAGCTTCCAGCCTGATCCGCTGATGATTTGCCTGTTCTTGGGCGGGCTGCACGCTTTTTTGTTGGTGGTGGAGAAGCAGACCGCAGGACGAGTCGCGGCGGCGGCTGTGCTGTGGAGTTTGGCCGTATTTATCAAGCCGCTTTGTCTCGTGCCAATCGGGCTGATCTGCATTGGGCTCTGGGCGTGGCGTCACTCGATCTTCGGAATCTTTACCAGCCCTGTCCCATACATCGTGGGTGCTTGTTTTTCGATTCCGATCGCCTATTACGCGCTGCACATCTTGGGGGGCGATTCGAATCTCGACTGGCAGGCTAATGCGACGGTGCAGCCAGCGCTGCTGCTGACGAAAAAGTTCTGGCTGGGCACTGCGCGCATGGTCGGCCGCATGATCGGGCTGATTCCGTTGGCGCTGGCGATTTGGAGTGCATGGGCGCTGCCTAAGAAGCCATTGGCAAAGATTCTCATCCGCTCTTGGTGGTGTGGCTACGCAGTGTACTCGTGTATCTTTACCTATCACATCCACACGCACGACTACTACCACTTGCAGCTCATTCCGCTGGTGGCAGTATCCTACGCCTTCTTGGTGCAGCATCTTGTCCAAGAGAGGATCGGGTTCGTGAAGCAGCATCTCGTTGCATTGGCCGCGGTCGTAGTCATTCCGGTCCTGCTCCAGCTGGCGGTTTCTGCTCCCAAGTTAAAGGCGCTGACGAAGGGCGAAGCCTCCGTAGGTAAGGTTGGTTTCGAGTTCGTTACCGGGCTGGTCGGCGTCCACAAGAAGGTGATCATGTTCATTCACCCTGCCTTTCACAAGCGAATCGAGGCGCGGCGTCAATTGGCGATCAAGCTGGGCGAGGACTTGAATCACACTACGGCTGCGATCTATCTGGGGGAGGACGGCGGCACAGATTTGACCTACTACGGGAAGTTTGGCGGCAGGCGTTGGCCCGGTGCGACCGCGCTGGTCAACCGCACCCTGGCGACCGCACAGAGTGAGGAGAAAGTCAGTCGCGATTTGTTTGACTTGATCGTTGAGGAGATTGGCGCCGAGTACTTCGTGATCACTGATCTGGGCGACTTCGCCAAGCAGACCGAGCTGCAGCGGATTCTAGATGACTATCAAGTGATGGCTGATGACAAAGAACTGCGCTACAAGATCTATCGCTTGGTACCAGCACGCGTCCCAGTAGCTCCTTCCGAGATTCCGCCTGAAACGATGATTCCGCAAGAGCTTGAGGGCGAGGTTGCACCCGCGACGTCTACACCCGCAGTGAGCCCGCCACCAGCGCCAGCACCGTCGCCCGCGCGCTAGGCCTGTTGCAATCAACAAGGTGAGGGCACGGGGCTGATTGGCCGAACTTGCTGCGAAGACTGTTGTTGATTGCACGTGTCGGTGCAACTTTTCCGCCCAGTCGGCGTCTGCTGCCGACACCCAATCAGAATAGAGCGAGACGGATTTATGCAACAACAGGAACTTCAGGAGCTGCAGAACAAGATCAAGGCCGCATCTGCATTCGTGCAGACGCTTCGCGTAGAGGTCGGGCGTTTTCTGGTCGGTCAGGAGCGGCTGCTTGACCGCTTAATTCTCGGCATGGTAACCAACGGCCACATTCTAGTAGAAGGTGTGCCTGGTCTGGCCAAAACCTTGACGATCAACCTGCTGGCGCAGGCCGTCGGCGGTGACTTTGCGCGCCTGCAATTTACGCCTGATCTGCTTCCTGCTGACGTGATTGGAACTACCATCTACAATCCGCACGATCAGAGCTTCTCGGTCAAGAAGGGCCCGGTGTTTGCGAACATCGTTTTGGCAGACGAGATCAATCGTGCGCCAGCGAAGGTGCAGAGCGCTCTGTTGGAAGCCATGCAGGAGCGCCAGGTCACGATTGCTGGGGTCACCCACAAGCTGCCGTCACCATTCTTGGTGATGGCCACGCAGAATCCACTGGAGCAGGAAGGAACCTACCCGCTTCCCGAAGCACAGACGGACCGCTTCATGCTGAAGGTCGAGCTCGATTACCCCACGCGAGACGAAGAAGCGGTGATTCTTGAGCGCATGGCTCATCCGGACGTTAAAAGCGTGGCTACGCAGGTCGCCTCACTAGATGATATTCAAAACGCCCGCAAGTGGGTCGATAAGGTGTACATCGACGAGAAGATCGTAGCCTACATTTTGGATATCGTGTTTGCGACGCGGACTAGCAAGCACGATCAGCTGTCGGAGCGCCAGAATGAAGCAAAGTTGGAGAGGTTTGCTGAGTTGATTCAGATTGGGGCGTCACCGCGCGCCACGCTGGCGATGGCGATCGCGGCCAAGGCGACCGCATTTCTGGCTGGACGTGCTTATGTGGTCCCACAGGATGTCAAGGACGTGGCGCCTGATGTCCTGCGGCATCGCGTCGTGCCATCCTATGAAGCAGAAGCGGAGAATCTTACCTCTGCGGACCTGGTCGGACAGCTCCTCGATGAGTTACGGACACCTTGAAGAGTTAGCTGAAACGCCCCTGGTTTTGTCGCTTGTGGACGAAGTACTCACAGGCGGATTGACAGATTGGTCAGGCTGAGTATTTTACTCGGCTCGCAATGCGGCGTGGGTTGGTAGCTCAGTCGGTAGAGCAACGGCCTTTTAAGCCGTGGGTCCCGGGTTCGAGCCCCGGCCAACCCACCACTATTTGCGCTTGCGAACGTCGCTATGATATGATTTTCAGAGGAGATTGACTATGCCCAAGGAATGTGCAGTATGTGCGAAACGCCGGGTTTCCGGTGGTAGCATTTCCCGACGCGGTCTGGCTAAGAAGCAAGGCGGTATCGGCACCCACGTAGTAAAGAACGTCAAACGGGTCTTTCGGCCGAACTTGCAGTCCGTACGGATTCGTCTCAACGGTACGGTTAAGCGCGCTGTTGTTTGCGTGGCCTGTATCCGCTCCGGCGCGATCGAAAAGGCCTAAGGCTGCTGTCGCAGCTTTGAGCCAGCGGTCACAAGCCGATGGGCTGATTGTCCTGCTCACAGACTTCGGTGTCTCCGATCCGTATGTTGGTGTCATGAAGGGCGCCATTGCCTCGGTGAACCCGGACCTGCGTGTTATTGACTTGACGCACGAAATTGCGCCGCATGACATTTGTTGTGCGGCGTTTTTTCTTGCACAGAGTGGCCCTCACTTTCCGCAGGGCACGACATTTATCGTGGTCGTGGATCCAGGTGCGGGGAGTGATCGCAGAGGCTTGATTGTGCGAACGCAACACGCCACACTGGCCGGACCAGATAACGGGGTCCTGATACAAGGTGCCGGAGACGCGGCCGAAATCCATTCCTTGACGGAGACGCGGTGGCACGGCAGCTGCCGCTCACATACTTTCCCCGGGCGCGATGTGTTTGCCCCTGTCGGCGCGCACGCAGCAGGCGGTACCCCGCCCGGGCAGTTTGGCTCGCTCGTTCGGGATCCGGTGCATCTTCCGGAGTCGGCGGCAAGCCGTGTTATTTGCATCGACCGGTTTGGGAATGCGGTTACCAACGTCCGCCCCGACGCCATCTCGGCGGAAGCCACTGTGCGATGCGGCGAGTTTGAGGCCCAGCGCGTGTCGCTGACGTACGCGACGGCCAATCCCGGCGACGCGCTGGCGTTGGTGAACAGCTACGGTCTGGTGGAGCTTGCAGTGAACCAAGGAAACGCTGCCGAGTCTCTACGCATCTCAGTAGGAGATAGAGTTTACCCGGAGGACGTCTATTGACGACTGATAATCTCGATCCCTGCTTGACGGGATTTATTGATGGCTGACGCGCGTAAAGATCGTATCCTGGTACTTGATGATGACCCAGGAATTATTACTGTGTTGAAAACGCTGCTGCGCCGGCAGGGGTACGAGGTGTTTACCCTTGAACATGGCGAGCATGTGGTTCGAGTTGTCGACGAAGAAGACATCGACCTCGTGCTGACGGACTTGGTGATGCCAGGGATCGATGGCATGGCAGTGCTCAGCATGCTGGTGAATTCCCACCCGAATACGCCCGTCGTCATGATGACAGGACATGCAGATGTCGACTCAGCGATCAATGCCATGCGGCTGGGAGCGTTTGACTACATCGGGAAGCCGTTCGATTTGGAGGAGTTGCTGGCGGTGGTGCGCCGCGCACTTCCGTTCTCGAATCTCGGCGGTACGGAGCTAAGCAAGGCCGTAGAGGCGAACATGGGCATGATTGGTGAGAGTTTACGCATGCGTCAGCTCTATGATCTGATTGCTGAAGCGGCAGATATGGAAACCACCTTCTGCCTCCTTGGAGAGTCGGGGGTTGGCAAGAGCTTGGTCGCGCGTGCGCTCCATGACTGTGGCGTTTTCCGCGACGGGCCTTTTATTGAGTTTGACTGTCTGGACATCCCGAGTGTGATGTTGCACGATGAGTTCTTCGGGGTTCCATTCTCTGCCAGGCGCGAGCCGGAGTCGCAGGTGCAGATGGAGCGACGTCGCGTACCGTTTGTGGGTTGCCTCGAGCAAGCGCACGGCGGTACGCTTTACCTGAATGAGATCGGCTGTTTGCCTCACTCCGTCCAGCATGATTTAGTTCGCGTCGTGCAGAGTGGGATGTTTCAACGCGATCGACGAACGATCCCGGCGGAGTTCCGGGTACTCATCTCTTCCACCGAGCCACTCGAACGCAAGCTGGCGCGCGGTGAGTTGCTCGAAGAACTCTATTACGGCCTGGGGCTGGCGACGATTGAACTTCCGCCGTTGCGTGAGCGCGCGGGTGACATCGCCCTCCTGACCCAGCATACGATGCATGACCTGAATCTAAATCGAGACAAGAAGATTTCGATTGAGATGAAGGCCATGGCGGCGTTGGAGGCCTACACCTGGCCCGGGAATGTCCGCGAGCTTGTAGGCTCAATTCGCCGGGCTGCGCGGCGCGCGGCCACTGAGGATTGTCGAATTCGGCTGGAGCATTTACCCCGACCCGTTCGCTACTGTTTCGTACGTTCCAGCCAAGGAAAAGGCTATTCAGACGAGTACGATTTGCGCTGGCGCTCCCTGCGAAAGTTTCTGCGTCAGAAGGAGATGGAGTTTGTGACGCACACGTTGCGTGCTATGGATGGCGATCGTAATAAGGCCGCGCACGCGATGGGAATATCGGCAGAGCAGTTCGAAGAGAAGTACGGAGAGGACCTATGAAGTGCGCAGCACTTCTCATTGCGGTGGCCCTATTTACAGGCTGCGAGACATTTGAAGACTCGTTCTATAAGCGACACCAGCTAATCACGATTCACGAACTAATTCCGCGGGTTTCACCCCGTATGGGCAAGTTCGAACGCGCGATTATGGTCGATGGCCAGAGGCTGTATGTGCGTAGGTTGCCAATGCTTGCCTCACCAGGTATCGCAAGTGCAGAGGCACTCGAATCGCGGGATGGTACCTTTCACCTCGCCTTGCATCTAGATCGCCATGGTGAAAACTTGTGGACGCAGGCCGCCATTGACTATCATGGCAGGCGGCTCGTGTTCATGGTAGACGGTATTTATCGCGGGACTTTTGTGGCGCGGTCCTATCCGGGATCGGGCTCGATTCTGGTGCCGATTCGCTTGCAGGCAGATGACGCGATGTTGATCGCTGAGGCAGCCGAGAAGAACTATAAAACTTTTGGTAGAAATCAATAACGGGGACGACATGACAATAGACGAACTTGAGGCGAATATCTTGGGCGTGGCTGAGAACGATTCAGCAGCTATCGCAAAACTTTTGGAAGGACTTGCTCAGCAGAAGGCGTTGGAAGCCGCAGAGAACAGCGCGCTCGCCGAAGGCCTCCCGGTGATTCTTGAGGACCCCGACGCGGCTGCGGCTAACCCTCAACTGCGCGACTTAGCCCTACATGCTGCTCGGCTGGGCGTAGATGTGATGGCTGTCCGCGACACCATCGCTGCAAGCGTGCGCAAAGAACACGGCGACTATCCTGATCCGGCCGGCCTGATTAAGGCCTCCGCAGTTCTCGACAGCAAGATCGATATTCGAGTCGTGCGCCAGAGATTGGAGATCATCAAGATTTTTAGGGAAGACTCTATCGTCTGGCATAATTCGTTCGGCCTTGGCACCGTGACTGAGATTGACGGGTTCAGTGATCTCGTATCTGTGAAGTTTCAGACTCGGCAGACGTTCTCCATGGCCCAGAGCCTGGCGACGCTGTTTGTCGCAAAGCCCGCTTCAAAAGTCGCCGAGTTATCCGGCCGCATCGGCAGCTGGAAGCCTGAAGTCGAGGCCAAAGAGCTGGACGAACAGATCGGCGCCAGCTTCCTCCCCCGAATCGGAAAAGTCGGGCCTGTGACCGCCAGCCTTATCGTTCCACGGCTAATGGCCAAGCGGGACTATGACGAGTGGCGGAATGCCAAATTGGCCACTGCCAGCAAAGCAGTCGCGCCCAAGGCAGAGCGTACTTGGGATAATGCACGAAGCCTTGAAGAGCTGATTATCGGCCTTGATGGCGTCGACAGCATCGAGCCCGATGAAGAGAAGCAGGCGCACATTCTCACTCTGTTCAACTTTGCTGCGCGCAAGCCAATGAACAAGCAGTTCTTTGCCACTGCTATGGGCCGTCTATGGCTCGCAACAGGCGGCGCCGACTGGCAAAAAGAAATGATCGGCGCGCTTCCGCAAGACAGCATCGCCTGGAGTTCCCACGAAGAGGTCATCGATGTAATCAAGAAGCTTTCCGCTAAGGAAGTGGTGGGCTGGCTCAACGCCGTGTTTCAGGCCCGAGGCCGGGAATGGTTCGATGTGGTCATCATTCTGCTGCCCGCTCGCCTGCTCTCTGGTGTGGAAGGAATTCTGAAAGCCTACGATGGCGACCTGCAGGACATGCAGCGACTCGCTATCGACAGCATCCGGCGGGGGACGGCGAATGCTGACATCGTGGTTTGGCTATGGAAGCAAAAAGCACATCGCGAGACCGCATTCTCTAATCCTATCGCCATTTTCCGCGTCCTGAACAAACCCGCAAAGGGCGACTACATCAAGGCGCGCCGCGACTTGCTCAAGCTCGTTGTGGATGATCAGTCGTTCCAGAAGCGGCTGATGCGAGACGGCGACGAAGCCGGAATCTCGGCTCTGGTTAAAACCACCAAGAACACCCAGGTGCTGAATAAAGGCGAGCAACAGAGCCTGCTTGTGAAAATCTGCCGGATCTATCCGGAAGCGCGGGAGATCGTCGAGGAGCGGCGCAAAATCGTCGCCCGCCGTCCGATGGACAAGAAAAGCTCGTTCGCCAGCATTCAGCAACGGCAGGCAGAGCTCAAAGACATCGTTGAGAAGCGGATCCCGGCGAACATTCGCCAAATCTCCTTGGCCCGCAGCTACGGGGACCTTCGCGAGAACGCAGAATTCAAGGCCGCCAAAGAAGAGCAGCGGTTGCTTCGTTCCCGTCAAGAAGAGCTAGAACGCGGCCTTAAGACCGTGCAGGGCACAGATTTCAGTGAAGTGATCCCTGGAGATATCGTGATCCCCGGAGCGTCCATCACCATCAAGCTCGAGGGCAAGGATGTGACCTACCACATTGTCGGGCTCTGGGACAGTGACCCTAAACGCCATCTCATCTCATTCGACACGCCACTTGGCAAGGCGATGATGGGAAAGAAGATCGGCGACGACGTAGTCATGCCGACTGGCGCGACTGCGACTGTCAAGGGGATTGCCAAGCTTACAGAGGAAATCACAGCCTCGCTAAGGCTCGCAGAGGCCTAAGCCATGGCTGGTGAGGAGGTATCGCGGCGCTCGTTTCTAAAGCACGCGGGAATTGTTGGAGGCGCGGCTGCACTCAGCGGCTGCGCTCCGCAGCAAGGCCCTGCTGCGGGCGGCGGTGCGAGCGGTAAGCACTATGAGTGGCAGATGGTCACCGCGTGGCCAGCAAACTTTCCGGTGTTGCAGGAGTCTGCCGAAGAGATTGCTGCCTGGATTGCTGCCATGTCAAGCGGACGCCTGACTATTCAGGTCCACGGCGCTGGTGAGCTGGTTCCAGCTCTCGGCGTGTTCGACGCCGTGGCGCAGGGCAGCGCCCAGATGGGGCACAGCGCTGCTTACTACTGGAAGGGAAAATCCGCTGCCGCGCAATTCTTCACCACCGTGCCATTCGGTTTCAACGCCCAACAGATGAACGCCTGGCTACTTGCAGGCGGCGGCATGGAACTCTGGCGTGAGTTGTATGCCGGCTTTGGGCTGGTTCCATTTGCCATCGGCAACACCGGCGTGCAGATGGGCGGTTGGTTCAGGAACGAGATTGGCTCCCTGAGTGATCTCTAGGGACTCAAAATGCGAATACCCGGCCTAGGGGGCGAAGTCCTCTCCGCAGCCGGCGGCAAGGCCGAGCTCACCCCAGGTGGCGAGATCTACACCAGCCTTGAACGCGGCCGTATCGACGCTACTGAGTTTATCGGTCCGTTTCACGACACCAAGCTCGGTCTGCATAAAGTCGCAGACTACTACTATTATCCCGGTTGGCATGAGCCCGGCTCCACCTTGGAGATGATGGTCAATAAGGCCGCATACGACGAACTACCAGCCGACCTACAAGCCATCGTTACGGCGGCTGCTGCTCGCTCCAACATGCTGCTGCTCAGCCGCATGGATGCCGCGAACTCCACAGCGCTCGTGGAGCTTCGTGCCGCAGGCAAGACCAAGATCCTCCCATTTCCTGAGGACGTCCTTAGCGGACTGCGCAAGCATGCCACCGAAGTCCTGGACGGGATGGCCGGAGATCCGTTTACCAAGCGGGTCTACGAGTCATACCGCGCGTTTCGTGAGAACATTAGCGTTTGGTCTAAGGTCTCCGAACAGGCCTACTACGACCTCTGAAGAAAGCCGGCCGCGGAATATAGGCATGGAAGAAAGAAGAGGATGGTCAATAATCGGGCCAGTAGCCACGCTGCTGTTTATGCTGATGCAGGTCCCCAAGCGGTCTACTGGTGGTTCCAGCCTTGGTGCTCCCGGCGGCCTTGGCCTCCTTTTCTATCCCCTCGCGCCCTGCGGCGGCCCCGGCTGTTGGCCACGACGCAAACGCGAATTCTGAAGGTAGGAAACAGCCGTGTTGAAATCATCTATGATCCAAGTCCTGGCAGCCCTGCTTGCCTTTACCGTCGTGGCTGCGGACCGGCCGAACATCGTTCTCATTCTGGCCGACGATGTCGGGCACGGCGACATCAGCTTTCACGTTCGCTCACACCAGCAAAAGAAGCCGCTGGTCGAGACGCCGAATATTGATGCGCTGGCGCAGCAAAGCCTTTGGTTTCGCGATGGCCATTCAGCCACCGCCCTGTGCGCGCCCACGCGTTACGCGGTAATGAGCGGAAACAATAACTACCGTTCCTACGCGCCGTGGGGCGTCTGGAGCACCTTCGCCGAAACGGCATTCAAACCGGGAGAGGTGACGCTCGGGACGGTCGTCCGCGATGCCGGCTACAACACCGGCTTCATTGGCAAATGGCATCTTGGGGGCGACTTTTACATCCCAGGCACCAAGACCATCTATCGCGGGGCGAAGAACGGAGACCTGACTGGAAAGGTAGACCTGCGCCAAATGGTTGGCGGTGGTCCCAAGGACTGCGGATTCGACTACGACTTCACCAGCACCTGCGGCGTCCAAGGCCCCATCTATCTACTCTACGAGAACCAGGTCTGGTATCCCTGGGCCAAGGACTCTGAGATCACCTTCTTCGATAAAAACAGCGCGCCCTATGCAAAAGACATCTCCGACAAAGGCCCGGGAATGGGCGATACAAACTGGGACGCTCGTGAGTTAGGGAAGGTGATCTCTGCCAAGGCCGTAGACTTCATCAAAGCCAGTGCCGAAAAGGAAGATCCCTTCTTTCTCTACTATTGCACACACACCGTCCACTTGCCGCACCGTCCGACAGCTGAGTTTGATGGGCGCAAAGTCAAAGGATCTGGTCCGACCGCTCACCTGGATCTGCTCGCAGATCTCGACATGCAGGTCAAGCGAATCGTCGATGCGCTGCTAGCCAGCGGCACCCTCGACAACACGCTCTTTATCTTAACCTCCGACAATGGCGGACTGGTAGATTGGAATGCATCCAAGCTGGGTTACCAACCTGGCGGTGGCTGGAACGGCTCCAAAAATTCGCCGTTAGAAGGTGGGCATCGTGTGCCGTTCTTCGCCGTTTGGCCGGGGCATATCGAACCGGGGAGTACCGACGAGCTGGCTGTGAGTCAGGATTTCGTCGCCACGTTCGCTGCCTTGCTCGGTACAGAGCTCCCCGATGGACAGGCGCTCGATTCGAACAACTTGCTGCCGCTGCTCCTCGGCAAGGACGGGTTCCAGCGGCGCGACTACTTCATGCATCAGGCTGGCGCTGGTAAGCAACTCATGTACCGCAAGGCCCCGTGGAAGCTGATCATTCAGACGAACTGGAAGCGCACGACGTTTGAGCCCAAGGCCCTCTATAATCTCGAACAGGATCCGGGGGA
>DMTJ01000320.1 GCA_003477185.1 Lentisphaeria bacterium | reverse complement strand
CTCGAGGCAGATGGCACGGACAACTGGAGCCTTTTTCTGCCGTTGCAGACGCTGGAGAGCGGCAAGACCTACGAGCATACGGTTCATGTCACGGACTCCGCTGGCAACCAGGGTAGTTGTAAGGAGATCTTCTACCTGGATGATACACCACCAACGGCAACCATGCTCATTAATTCTGGCGATCCAGAGTACGCAACGACGGAGGACGTGACTCTACTCATCTCGCAGTTCGGGGCCACGACGATACAGATCGCCAATGATTCTGATGCGTACGGCGCGCCAAGCGAGATAGCGGACGAAGTCGTCTGGCAGCTGGCAGATGTAGACGGCCTGCGGACGGTTACGGTCAAGCTGTCCGATGACGCCGGTAACTTCGTAGAGGTCTCGGACACGATCACGCTGGATCGCGGGTTACCGAGCGGGACGATTGAGCTGATCGCCTCTGGCAATGACGGCTTCACGCGTGAGCGCACGGTGACGTTGCGCATCCAGTCTGACGCCGTGGAGTACCGCGCCCGAATCAATAGCGAAGCGTTCTCGGACTGGCTTGCGGTGCCCGCACGTGCGGACATCTCGTTCGAGCTGCTGGAGGACGATGGCCTGCAGATTGTAACGGTCGAGTTCCGCGATGAGGCACATAACGCGATTTCGGTCCAAGAGCAGATCATTCTGGATCGCGTGGCTCCCACTGGTGGCTTCAGCATAAACGCGGGAGATCCCATCTATACGAACTCTGCAAATGTGACTTTGGTGGCAAATGCGGTGGGTGCCTTCGAGATGCGTTACCGGACCAACAACGAGACCTTTATCCCTTGGCAGGATTACGAAGAGAACTTTCCGTGGACTCTGGAAGTTCTTGACGGCAGCGTGACGGTGTTTGCCGAGTTTCGGGACGAGGCTGGCAATGTGCTGGCCGTATCCGATGATGTGCTCTTGGACCGTGCCCCACCTGCCGGTGTCTTTTCCATTGGCGTTGGCGACCCGGCCTTCACCACGAGCCGCCTGGTCACCTTGGCCAGCGGAATCTCAGGCGCGGTTGAGATGCGCCTATCGACGCCGATCACCGAACCGACGGGCTGGTTCCAGTTCTCCCCCGAGTTTTTCTTTGAGCTTGAGAATTTTGATGGCCAGCACACGGTGATCGCCGAGTATCGCGATGCGGCAGGCAACATGCTCCTGCTTCAGGATGATATCATCGTGGACAGAGTCCCGCCGACGTGCCTATTTGATCAGAGCGGCGTGTTTTCCGTCACCAGCTGGCCCGGTGAAATTAGCGGCACGCTCTCCGATGACCGTTCGGGTCTAAACAACGGCAGCATTCGAATCCGGCGTGTGGCAGACGGGTTCTACTTTACCGGCAGCGTCTGGCAGGTGGGCCTGTTTACCTTTGCCTTTAGCGAGGGGCCGTGGCAGATCGACCTGGACGTGAACAGCCTGAGCGACGGCGCGACCTACCAGGTGACCTGTGATGGGCAGGACAACGCTGGAAATGTTTCTCTGCAGCAAGCGTCGAGTTTTGTCTATGATGACTCACCACCAGCATGCAGCTTTGATCAGCCCGGCATCCTCGGACCGCTGGTCTGGCCTGGTAAACTCACCGCTACGCTTACTGACGCGACGGCAATCTCCGGCACCATGTTCTTGATTCGGGATGCCGATGGCCTCTTCTACGACGGCGTCGACTTTCAGGAAGATGAGCTCGGCTTCGATCAGATCGGGACGGCGTGGCTCATCGCGCCGCCGGCAGCACTGTTCGAGAATGGCCAGAGCTACAGCGTGCGCTGCCTTGCCACCGATGAAGCAGGCAACGGAAGCGACACCGAGGGATCGTTCGTCTGGGATGAGTCGTTGCCCACAGGTGGCTTCACCATCAATGAGGGAAATCCAGCCTATAGCCAGGCCTATCCCGTGGAGCTGATCATCGCCGTGGAAGGCGCTGTCGAGCTCCGATTCCGCAATAGCAATAACGCGTTATTCACGGACTGGTTTCCGCTTCCGGCAAACGGCCGGTTTCTCTGGAGCCTGTTTCAGTCTGACGGACTGCGAACGGTGATCGGCGAGTTTCGGGATGAGGCAAACAACGTCTCGATCTTCAGCGACACCATCATCCTCGATACGGTTGTCCCCACCGGGGAGTTCGAAATAGGCTTTGAGAACCCGACATTTACTACGTCCTTCTCCGTCACTTTGTATAACGGTGTAGTGGGGGCTACGCAGATGCGCTTTGGCGACTCGACGGGTACCTTCTCTGAGTGGTTCGATTTCAGCAGCCAGCACCCCTGGACATTACTGTCCGAACAGGGCATTCAGGCAGTCACTGCGGAGTTCGCAGACAATGCCGGCAATGCGCTAACGCTGTCGGACACGATCGAGGTCGATACGATCGCGCCTTTTGGCTCCTTCACGATCGGGCCTGACAATCCGACCTACACAGTAACTCACAGAACGGAACTTCTGCTGTTTATCGAAGGCGGTGATGAGATGCGCGTGAAAACTAATAATACAGGGTTTACCCAGTGGGCCCCTTATGTGTCCAATCTTTCGCATCGCCTCCAACAGGGCGTGAACTCACTGCAGACCATTACGGTAGAGGTGCGAGATGTAGCCGGGAATGTGAGTTCATTCCAGGACACAATTATTCTGGATCAGGAGTTTCCAACGTGCACAACATCCGTGAACGCGCTCTACAGCCCATCAGATTGGCCCGGCGTTGTGAGCGGCACGGTGACGGAGGCGGTCAGCGGGCTGGCTTCTTCCGAACTCATCATTTTCCGCCAGAGCGACGGCCTGCATTACGATGGGAGCAGCTGGGTCGCTTCTGCGGTCCGAACGGTCACGGTAGGAGACTGGTCCGTCGCCCTGCCACTCGCTAAACTCGACGATGGTGAGCGCTACTTCATCTCCTGCGAGGTGAGCGATATCGCCGGCAATTCCAGCGCGGTGGAGACCGTGAGTTTTCTACTGGATGCCAGTGCCCCTTCTTGCATCGTCGACCAGACGGGTGTGTTCGGTCCGGATACTTGGCCTGGTAAACTTAGTGGAACGCTGACCGATGCAGGCAGCGGCACAGCTACGGCAAAAATATTCATGACCCGCACCGACGGTAAATATTTTAGCGGCAAGAGCTGGGGCCCGGCGCCCTTCTCTAAGAACGTGCCAACGGTTGGCGACTGGACGTGGCCGTTCGCCGCGGAGGGAAATCTGGACGATAACGAGACCTACACGCTGACCTGTACCACGATCGACGGGATCGGAAACACCGGCACGAGCATCTATACGTTTACCTTTCAAACTGACGCCCCCACCGGTTCAATCGCCATCGGCTCTGACAATCCAGTCTACGCCACGACCCGAAGCGTGACCATTCATACCACGGTGGATGACGCAGTCGAAATGCGCCTTCGCAACGAAGGCGAGGCCTTTGGGGACTGGCTGGATTTTGAATTCAGCCTGTCGTGGGTCTTGAACGATGTAGACGGTCAACAGACGGTGGATGCCGAGTTCCGCAATGCAGTGGGGAATACACTGATCGTCAGTGATACCATCTTCCTCGATCGACAGCCCCCTATATGTACGATATTCACCTCCGGGGTGTTCAATCTGGAACGACCGCCAGGCGAAGTCGCGGGTGTGGTCGCCGATGCCACCAGCGGGTTCGCAGTCGGGACACTGCAGATCTTCCTCGAAAATGGGTTCTACTATAACGGGACGCGGTTCGTGAACGGGGTGGTGACTCATGAGATCACGGAAGAAGACTGGTCGCTGGACTTTCATACGACCGAGCAAGGCCAACCCATCACGATCAGCTGTGCGGCCACAGATAATGCAGGCAATACCTCGGCCCCAGTCACCTCTCAGCTCATTTTCGACACCGTCACGCCTGTGTGTGAAGTCCTCACTACTGGCACATTTGCACCCGCCACTTGGCCGCAGAACGTAAATTTCAACATCGAAGATACGTTTAGCGAGATCGTCAGCTCGGTGGCACAGATTCAACGTCAGAACGACAACTTCTATTTCCACGGTACTGGCTGGGCGGCTGAGGAATTTACCTTCACTCTGCCGCCTGGACCATCGGCTCTTCCGCTTTCCAGCAGCTTTCTCGATGATGACGTCACCTATGTCGCAACTTGTACGGCGGAGGATGAAGCAGGCAATGTCGGTGTCGGCTCGGGTGTTTTTATCTATGATGCCTTACCTCCAACCGGAAGCTTCTCCGTCGGGATCGACGATCCGGCCTGGATCATCAGCACCACGCCGACGCTCGACATTCAGATAAACGGCGCGATCGAGATGCGCTTTGCCACGGACGATAACGGGGAATTCAGTGAGTGGATCACCTATGCCAGTACGCATGTGCTCACGATCTCCGACACAGCTGGATTCCGGACGGTTTTCGCCCAGTTTCGGGATGAAGTCGGCAACGTATTCTCCACTACCGACACCTTCACTCTAGACGTGATCCCACCGGTCGGGACCATGAGCATCAATTCCGGCAATCCCGAGTATGCCACGATCCGCAGTGTCACGCTGGCAATGACCGTCACGGGGGCTAATCTGATGCGCTTCAGCGCCGATGGGGGCGACTTCAGTGACTGGATCACGATTTCCGCTACGCACAGCCTAGAGCTGGATGATTTTGACGGACAGCACGTGGTCCTCGGTCAGTTTACGGACGAGGCTGGCCATATTCTGGAACTGGAAGATACGATCATTCTGGATACCGCGCCGCCGGTCGGAACGTTCAGCGTCGGAGTCGGGAATCCGGCTGGGGTGAACGAGTCCGTCACCGTTCTTCGAATGAGCGTGGGCGGCGCAGATGAAATGCGCTTCCGGATGTCTACGGATCCAACCTTCACTAATTGGCGCCCGTATGATGTTGAACGTGATTGGACCCTCGAAGGTGTGGATGGAGAGTACACGGTGTTCGGCCAGTTTCGCGACAACGCCGGCTTGTTCATTGAGGACAATGATACGGTGATCCTAGACCGTGTGGCGCCAGTATGTGTGATCAACACGAGCGGTCTCTATACCGCCAACACCTGGCCAGAGGCTGTCACCGGCACCACGGACGATGACCGGGCAGGCGTGTTGAACGCCAGCGTTTCAATCCAACGACTCGATACCTTCGAGTACTACACCGGCTCCGCCTGGAGCCCGCAACAGCTTTCCGTGCCGCTGAGCGCACAGATCTGGTCGGTGAATCTGCCCAAGACGCTGCTGACCGGCGGGGTGAATTACCGAGTGACTTGTCAAGCCAATGATGCAGCCGGGAATGTAGCGAGCATCACCAGCCAGTTCGGCTACGATAACGAAGCGCCAATCTGTACCATCGCAGAATCCGGCGAGTATGGCCCCAACAGCTGGCCTGGGACAATCAGCGGCACGCTGACGGATGCTCTCAGCGGTGTCGCCGGGGCGCTCATCACCGTGCAGCGCCTTAGCGACGGCTTTTACTATGCGGGCGGACTCTGGGCCATTCCTCGGACCGAGTTCCCGATCACTCAGAGCGGCAGTTGGAATCTGAGTTTGCCGCAATCCCAGCTCTCAGATGCCGTTTCCTACCGTATCCGCTGCGTGGGCACAGACAACAGCGGGAACGAGAGCGATCCGGTCAGCAGCGATATTTTCTTCGATTCGGTCGCCCCGAGCGGCAGCTTCTCAGTCGAGGCAGGCAACCCGATTGCGACCAACCAGCTCAACGTCACCCTGAGTGTCGGCATTGCTGGGGCGACCGAGATGCGCTTTGCCAATGATGAAGACGACTGGTCGGACTGGATCGAGTTTGCAGTGACTGAAGACTGGACCCTCACAGACCTCACCGGTGAACGCACAGTGCACGCGGAGTTTCGCGACGATGCCTTGAACGTGCTGGCCCTCAGTGACGAGATTACCTACGACATCCAGCCGCCCTTTGGGACCATGACCATCGGTTTTGACAACCTGGGCACTAGGGTCCGGGATGTACTCATCGTCAGCGACATCACTGGGGCCACTGAGATGCGCCTTCAGAATGACAGCGATGGCTGGTCCCTGTGGGTCGCCTACGAGGAGCAGTACGACTGGCTGTTGAAGGACCTGGACGGCCAACGCTTGGTCCAAGTTCAGTACCGCGACCACGCGGAAAACCTGTTCCATCGGCAGGACGTGATCCTGCTCGATAGTACCCCCCCGAGCGGCTCATTCTCGATTGGCGAGGGCAATCCGGGCAGCGTGGACAGCGCAGTGACGGTCCTGGATATTGACATTACCGAGGCTTCGGAGATGCGGTTCGCCAATGCCGGCGCTGAATTTGGTGCGTGGACCCTAGTGACCTCGCTGCGGAACTGGCAACTGGAAGACGCAGACGGCATCCACGAGGTGCTGGGTGAGTTCCGCGATACGCTCGGTAATGTCGCAGCACTCTCAGACACCGTGATTCTGGATCGCGCTGGCCCGACCTGTACGCTGGACCAGAGCGGGGTGATGCGCAGTGTGGACTGGGAGGGCGCATTCTCCGGCCAAACTGTGGACGCCACCTCGGCTGTCACTACGACCCAGGTCAGCATCAAGCGTCTGTCCGACGGCTTCCATTTTAACGGTCAATCTTGGCAGCCCTCGGTCCTTTTTCTCTCGCCCCTTCCAGCAGACAACTGGTCGATCAACGTGAGCATCGGGCTGCTCTCAGAAGGCACCTACGAGGTCAGCTGCGTTGGGATTGATGAGTGGGGGAATACGGCAGTTTCGAACTCGACGGTGAAGATCGACGACACTGCACCGGTCTGTAATCTGGACCAGATCGGGACCTACAATGCCAGCAACTGGGCAGGTGCCGTATCCGGGACCACTCTGGACGCAACGAGCGAGGTTGTTTCCACTTCCATCCTGATTCGCCGCGAGACCGACAATCGCTTTTTCAATGGGACAGACTGGGGCCTGACACCGTCTCCGATCATCTCGCCCGATCCCACATCCTGGCAGTTGTCGCTGCCGCTGGACCTCCTGAGTGGGCAGCACGACTACGCAGTGTTGTGTACAACCGAAGATACGGCAGGCAATAGTTCGCAGCTGATTGCCGGTGTCTTCCGCGTGGACTTGATCGGCCCGCAGGGAACGATGCATATCAATGTCGGAGATCCGGCGGCGACTAAAGACCGAAATGTCACAGTCATCAGTAACGTGACCGAGGCGGTAAGCGTTCAGATTTCAACCCTCGGCTCTGCTCCGGTGAACCTTGACTTTCGCACAGAGATCCCCTGGCAGCTCCCAATCTTTGATGGGCTCTACACGATCACTGCGATCTATGAGGACATCCAGGGCAATTCCACCACCCTCTCAGACAGCATCGCGATTGACTCCCAGCCCCCGGCCGGCTCATTTTCGATCGGCGCCGGGAATCCGGATGCGGTGAGCAGCACGGATGCTCAGGCGGCCAACTCGGTGTCTGGAGCAAGCGAGATGCGTTTCAAGGTGGCAGGCAGCGGATTTGGCCCTTGGCTCACCTATGCGAGTTCTGCCGCGCTGGTGCTGCCTGACGTACAGGACACGATTACGGCCCAGGCCGAGTTTCGCGACGTAGCCGGGAATG
>DMTJ01000184.1 GCA_003477185.1 Lentisphaeria bacterium | reverse complement strand
ACTCCAAAGACACCGCGCAAGCTGTTGGTACTGTTGAAGTCGACCGGCTGCGCCCACGAATCGACGGTACACGGCATTCTCGCACTGCAGCAATTGGTAGCCAGAACTGGCGCGTTCACGGTCGACCTCACCGACGAGCTGCTAGATTTCTCCCCTGCGAACCTGAAACGATACGATGCTGTGGAAACTCACCATGAAGCCCTCTGCACGACCTGTTACGGCGCAGATGGGATGGGGACGCAGGCTGGCACGATCAGGCTCGGCGCGCCACTGGTCGGCTCCCCCCGCTTCACTGGCGAAAAGAATCGGCTCATCGCGCTGGCTCTGAAGGGCATGCAGGGCGAGGTGGACGGCGTCAACTACGGGCTGATGATGCCGCATAAAACCTATCCTGACACCCATATCGCCGACGTGCTCAGCCATATCCGCAACAGCTGGAAGAACGGCGCGGATCTAGTCAGGCGAGCGAAGTCAAGGCCGTTCGCGCCGCGGTTAGCGAAAGGTTTGGAATGTGCAGCTTGGCCTCGCTCGAGGAGCAATTTTCCCACAAGCTGGGCGACGGGAAGACCGGGAAATTGAAATCTAGCACCACAGCAGGCCCACGGTACTTGGTCAAGGGAGAGCTGAAGGAGCGCTGGGCTACCAAGACTGCAATGGCCGCAGGTCAGAGGCTGAGGCTTGAGCTGCCGAAGGTAGCAGCGGCCCCGGGCACAATCCAGAACTTGTGGTGTATTCACGAACTCGACGCGCTCGTTAAGGAAGGCCCATGAGGAACAATAAGGCGTTATGAAGCGGAATTCATTCACCAACCACGGGATCTGGCCGGACCACAACGGCGTGCATATCAACGCCCATGGCGGCGGCGTGCTCCATCACGACGGCGTTTACTACTGGTACGGCGAACACAAGATCGAAGGCCACGCCGGGAACCGCGCACACGTGGGCGTGCACTGCTACTCCTCTGCGGACCTCTATAACTGGCAGGACGAGGACATCGCCCTCACAGTCTCCGAGGATCCAGACAGCGAGATTGCGAAGGGCTGTGTCCTCGAGCGGCCCAAGGTAATTTTTAATCGCCGGACCGGGAAGTTCGTAATGTGGTTTCACCTCGAACTGATCGACCAAGGCTACAATGCAGCGCGGAGCGGAGTGGCCGTTGCGGACTCTGCAACCGGGCCCTTTCGCTATGTCAGCTCGTCCCGCCCAAATGCCGGGCACTGGCCGGAGAACGTCTTGCCGGAGCAGCAGGATCCGGACTCGATCGAGCGGACCCGTCAGGAGAATGAAGAGTTCACCGGCGGCCCGACGGACAAGCATGCGCAATTCAACATTCTCGGCTCGCATGTCGAGGGCGGCCAGATGGCACGTGACATGACGCTGTTTGTGGATGATGACGGCAAGGCCTACCACATCTATTCGTCTGAGCATAACTCTACGCTTCATATCTCCCTGCTGACGGTCGATTACCTGGATCACACAGGGACCTACACCCGCAACTTCCCATTCCGCTGGATGGAAGCGCCGACCATCTTTAAGCGAGCGGGCAAGTACTATCTGATCGCCTCGGGTTGCACCAGCTGGTCACCCAATGCGGCGCGTTCCGCGGTGGCCGATTCGATTCTGGGTCCGTGGCGAGAACTCGATAATCCCTGTGTCGGCACCAACCCTGAGAACGGCCTCGGCCCAGAGAAGACGTTCGGCGGGCAGAGTACCTTTGTGCTACCAGTTGCCGGGCAAGCCGATGCCTACATCGCAATGTTCGATCTTTGGCGACCGGAGAACGCGATCGACGGACGGCATGTCTGGCTACCGATCCGCTTCACCGAAGCTGGCTTCCAGATGGCATGGACGGAAGCGTGGGACCTGACGACGTTTGGCGAAGATCGCTAGTATGGTCTATCAGCACACTGGAGCATCCAAAATGCTTCGCACAGTGAGCGACTAATTTATAAATCACCACACGAGAGCGTTACCAAGATTGAACTGAGAACCAGGCATCTGTGGGTTGTTTACGCAGTGGACGCGCAGCGGGCTCTGCATCTGCATGATCGCGGCATTGGAATGGCCCGGCAGGTAGCAAGTTTTCGTTCGAGATCAACAAGCGCAAGGAGCTGGAAGCATCCGTCGGCGCCAATCAGAATTTGCATCGCTGGCCCCGTGCGCACTTCCTACCCGGTGGGGATCGCCTGCGTCCGATCGACCACAACTCGTGAGCAGGCTGCAAGCTGGATGTCTCGGAAAGCGCCATCATCGAGATGATGAAGGGCAGCGCCGAACTGGGGATCGAGTTCTAGGTGCTCGACGACGGCTGGTTCGGCAACGGCGATTAAGTACGCGTGCGAGCTGGTGTTGGACTCGGTGACTGGAATTTTCATCGTGAGCGCTTCCCCGGTTGATCAATACCGCCACAGGTATCCGTCCGATTTGACCACGCAGTCGCTGAACTTCGCGTCTAGCGATTTTCAGCAAGCTCTTGTTCTCGCCTAACAAACGGCAGAACTGGACCAGTCACTCCCATTCTGCGCTCCCAGAAGCGAACTCGCCCGGCAGCACATGTACCGGTTGACCGAAATCAACCTGCCAGATGACGATTCCCCCCGCGTCTGGCCCTTGGGTTTGAACCGTTCCCGCGCGGGTCGGCCTGGATAGCGTCTGGGCTTCAACTTGTGTTTACACATGCGCCCGACAGCGCCGCGATTCTGCTGACTTCAGAGCCAGGAACGCCATACGTACGTTCGTCCCCCAAAAAACTTGCCAAACCCGTCTGCTTAAAAGGGCTCTCCCAGATGCCTCGCGAGACCATGGCGCTTGCGAATCCCGGCTGCGTCTGACTCATCCCGGCGACGACTGCGCCCTAGTGGCGGGTTTAGCTAGATATTCCACTGAAGTCGCTGCCCAAAATTTCTTACCAGTCGCAAATGCGCAGGTGAGACATTGCGCTTGCAGGCTCAAGAAGACCAGATAACATATGCGCGGAAGCGAACACCGGTACTCGCTTCGCACACCTCCCGCCTGGGCGCAATAACGAGACAGTACCCGCCACGCCCCTGCCCTGAACGAGAACGAGGAGAGACCGTATGCCTGACGCAATTGCCCCCCGCGAATCCTTCAATTTAGGCTGGCGCTTCCACAATGGGGGAGCCGAAGGCGCTCATCTCAGCGAATTCGATGACTCGGCTTGGCGCTCACAGGATCTCCCGCATGACTGGGCCATCGAAGGTCCATTTGATATCCAGTACAATGCCAGGGCCGGCGGCCTGCCCTTCCACGGCACTGGCTGGTATCGAAAGACCTTTGAGCTGCCGCCAGAAGCTGCCGGCAAGGTCGTTTCGGTGACGTTTGATGGCGCGATGTACAACGCCCACGTCTGGGTAAACGGCGCGTTCGTCGGAAATCGCCCTTCAGGCTACATAGGGTTTCAGTATGACATCAGCGAGCAGCTGACCATCGGCGGTAGCAATGTCATTGCTGTGAGGCTCGTGCCCAAGGACCTGTCCTCGCGCTGGTATCCCGGCGCAGGTATCTATCGCAATGTTTGGCTAGACGTCCGCAATCCGGTCCACGTGGCGCAGTGGGGCACCTTTGTTTCCACGCCTGAGATCACGGCCGAACAGGCGGTGATCGCCATCGAGACCACCCTCAACGGCGAAGGCGACGTGTCCTACGAGATCCTCAGTCCCAGCGGCATGGCAGTCGCCAGCGCTCAGGCCGTGGCCGGCAAAGGCCGCCTCACAGTAGCCAACCCACAACTGTGGGACCTAAACACACCGAATCTTTACACACTCCACACCAAAGTTTCCGTGACTGGCGAAGTCGTCGACACCGTCCAGACTCGCTTCGGCATTCGCACGCTCGACTTTTCCAAATCCAGAGGCTTCTTCCTGAACGGCAGGCGCCTACAGATCAATGGAGTCTGCCTGCATCACGACAATGGCCCGATCGGCTCTGCCGTGAACCGGCGTGCGGACCAACGCAAGATCAAGATTCTCAAGCAGATGGGCGTGAATTCCATCCGCACCAGCCACAACATGCCATCCCCCGAGCTGCTCGATCTCTGTGACGAGATGGGCATCCTCGTGCAGGACGAGGCGTTCGATGCCTGGATGGAAGCCAAAGTCCCGAATGACTACAGCCGCTACTTCGAAGCCTGGGCAGAGCGCGATATCAAGGACATGGTGCTGCGTGACCGCAACCATCCGTCGGTCTTCATGTGGAGCATTGGCAACGAGATTCTCGAGCAGCAGTGCGCAGAGGCTGGCCCGCGCATTGCCAAGCAACTCAACGACTACGTCAAAGAGATCGACATCACGCGCCCGACGACCTGCGGATTCAACTACTACCCGCGCCCCTACGAGACAGGCATGGCTGCTCAGGTCGATATCGCCGGCATGAATTACAAGCCGCTTGCCTACGGCGAAGAAGTCGATGCGTTCCTGCCCGACACGCCCGTGGTCGGCTCAGAGACCTCCTCGTGCACTAGCAGTCGCGGCGTCTATCATCTCCCGATCGAGAAGTACAAGACCTCTCCTGACAAACAAGTCAGTAGCTACGACCTGATAGGCCCACCGTGGGCCTATCCGCCGGACGTAGAGTTTGACGCACTGGCGGAGAATCCAGCGGTCATGGGCGAGTACATCTGGACGGGCTTCGACTACCTCGGCGAGCCCACCCCATATGGCGGCCGCGACAACAGCACTAACGGCTATTGGAACGATGACTGGCCCTCCCGCAGCTCCTACTTTGGTGCCATCGACCTTTGTGGCTTTCCAAAGGACCGCTTCTACCTCTACCAAAGCCAATGGACGAGCGAGCCAATGGTTCACGTGCTTCCGCACTGGAATTGGGCAGACAGCGGCCACAGCGTCATCCCAGTGATGGCCTACACCAACTGTGAGGAAGTGGAGCTATTCGTCAATGGTGACTCCTACGGCCGCAAGAGGAAGGGCAAGGACCTGACCCGCATTCTCGTCAGCTTTAATCGCTATGACAAGGACCACTTCCTGTCCAAGTACCGGCTATCCTGGCAGGTGCCATTTGCCCCCGGCTCACTGCGAGTCGTCGGCTACATCGACGGCAAGCCGGTGGCGGAAAAGGAGATCAAGACTGCGGGCGCTCCTGCTCGCGTCAGCATCTCGCCCGACCGCTCCGAGCTCGATGCCGACGGCTGCGACCTCTCCTACGTCACCGTTCGGATCGAAGACGCCGACGGCGCCCTCTGCCCGCTCGCCGACAACCTCGTCCGGTTCTCCGTCGAAGGCGCCGGGAGCATAGCCGCTGTCGGCAATGGCAATGCCGCCACCACCCTCCCGTTCATTGCAGATCAGCGTCCGGCCTTCAACGGCCTGTGTATGCTGATCGTCAAAGCATCCCGCCAGGCAGGCAGCATCCAGATCACGGCCGAATCTGCTGGGTTGCAGTCCGCGAGCGCCATGCTGAGCACTGCCGACTTCGAAGTCATCCAGATTTCTACGGATTCCGCTCCCTAACCCCCGCCCAAGAGTGCCTCTTTTGAAAGCCCGCCACTTCCTTCTTCTTGTCACCTGCCTTGCCATCCTCTCCGGCTGCAGGACCACCGAGCCAGCGCCCGAAACCGCCCCAATCGTACTGACCGTCGACCCGACCTGCATTCGCCAGATCGGTGGCATCAGCGAACTCCGCCGTGAGACCTACTTCGGCCTGTGCGATCACGGCACCGGCTTTGATGCCCGCTGCCAGGCCCCTGAGCGCTACCGCTACCTGCGCGACCTGGGCGTGACCTTTGGCCGAAAACTCAGCGTCGTCCAGGCTGCCGACCGCTGGGGCAGGATGGTCCGGGAAGACCCAAATCGGCCTGGTTATGCCGACCTGGACTACCTGCGCAGCCAGTCCGCGCCGGTCCAATCCAGCGCCGCCTTCAAGCAGGACATGAACGGCCGCCTCGAGATTGCAGCCCACGGCCAGCACAACGCCTTCCCCGATTTCATGGAGAAATGGACCACCGACCAAGCATCGAAAGCCAAAAAGCCCGAGTCGCTTCCGGCGAATCTCGACGCCGCAGCCGAACTCTCAGCCGCCGTTCTCAAACACGGCTACACCGACTTCGATCGCCCGACATTCTACGAACCCGTAAACGAGCCGCATTGGTCCATGTGGCGGGATCCACGCTTTCAGCAGTGGCACCTCAAGACTCGAGACGCCGTCCATGCCTCCGTGCCAGACGTCCAAGTCGGTGGGCCCTGTCTCTCCATCGGCTACTTCTACAAAAACCAGTACCACGCCTTCAAAGGCCTCCGGGAATTCATCGACGGCACCGACTGCGCCATGGACTTCTATTCCTTCCACACCTACGACTTCCTCGGGGAGAAAGATGGCGACTTCGACGGCGGACGCGTCACCAGTGGCACTCCGCTCGAATCCGTACTCGACCTTATCAGCAACTACACCATGAACACCTACGACAAAGAAGTCTCTCTTGTCTTCAGCGAACACGGTGCCTACGGAGCCGACGACCATGTCGCGGCCCTCGCGACCAAGCACTTCCCCGGCGGAGGCTTCGACTGGGAGATGAAGCGGCGCAGCATTGACGACTTCAACATGGTCAGCGGAGCCCTCGCCAACACCCTGGTCTTCATGGACCATCCGCACGTAGTTAAAAAAGCCGTCCCCTTCATCCTGCTCTCCAGCATGGGCTGGGACCCGAAATACTACGCCACCCTCTACACCCCACGCAACTTTACCGACAAAGACGACTGGGTGGCTTCGCAGAAGATCCTATTCTACCAACTCGCGCGCGACATCCGCGGCCAGCGCATTGCCGTGCACTCCCCCGATCCAGATCTCCAGCTCCAGGCCTTTGCCGATGGCAACCGCGTCTTCACCATCATCAACAACCTAGCACCGCAGGTCAAGACCTTCTCGCTCGCGCTCCCAACAGCCCTGCGGCTCACCCTCCGCCGCGTCGGTCGCAATGCCGACTTCACGCCCTATTACCGCGAAGACACCCTGCATTCCCTCGATGGCCTCCAGCTCGCCTCTCGCGAAGCAGCCGTCCTGGTTGCGGAGTTCGCATCTGTAGCCCCGACGCGCACCGTCAACGAAGTCGCCTGCTACGGCGACCGCGTCATCACCGCCGTCGAAGGCAAAGCCAGCTTCACCGTCGCGGTCCGCTCACCCGCGCAAGCTGCCTACGGCATCCTTCGCGTCGGCATCTCACGCCCCTCCAGCTCTGGCCAAGACGTGGAGATCCAGCTCAACGGCAAATCCTTGGCGGTCCAGCACGAAGCCGCGGCCACGCGCATCGACAACGGCGAAGACTACGCCACCTGCAAGATCATCCGCCTCACGCCGGACCAGTTGCAGGCCAGTAACACCGTCACCGTGTCCTTCCCCGACGGCAAGCCTGGCTCCGTCGGTGCCGTCGTCATCCGCACCGCCATCGAGTACCCCAAAAAGTAGCCAGCGTTTCTCGAGCGGCATCCGAAGTGAGACGTTTCTTGCCGAGTCCAGCCCCAAACAACCACACCAACACATCGCCCAGAAAAAGGGGAGCAGGCCGGCCGCCTGTGCTCCCAGCCTCTGGGCAACGCCTCCCCTTGCCGTCAAAGCGCCGATTCCCCATTTAAAATACTCATTCACGCCCATGCCAATTCTGAGGACGCGCTTGGCCGCTTTCGGGCCAACTACGTGGCGCAGATAGAGCCACTGCGCCAGGCGCTGGGGGTGGTCGCGAAGCGTTTCCGGAAGATGCGCTGCAGGCGTAGCGCGGTCCCAAGGCCGGTTTCATAGGCGACGCGCTTGACCGGGTAGTTCGTTTTCTCCAACAGCTTACAGGCGTTTTCAATGCGGATGTCTTCCAGCAATTCCGCCGGAGGTTTGCCCAGCTCTTTGCGCAGGGCGTATGTGATCTGCCGCCGGTTCAGGCCGGTCGCAGTGACGATGTCGTTGATATTGATCGGTGAAGCAAAATTATCCAGCATGAAGCGCACGGCCTTGCGGCTGGCCGGATCCTCTACCGCCAAGGTGTAAGTACTGCGGCGCACCGCGATCCCGGCAGGAGGAATGAGTATGGGCTCAGCGGGTGGCGGCTTACCGTCCAGAATGAGATCGAGAAGCTCTGCCGCCTGGAAGCCGACGCTCTCGAAGTCGATTCGAATGCTCGAGATCGGGACGGTCGAAGCCTCGCAGGCAAGTTCGAGGTTGCCGACGCCAAGTACCGAAACATCGTCCGGGATGCGGATTCCACAATGCATGCAGGTCTCGATGATGTCCGCCGCCATGCAATCATCGATACAGAACAGGGCGACGGGTTTTGGCAGTGCCTGCAACTCAGTGGACAGCCACTTCAGGCGCTGGTCCCAATCTCCCTGTCGACGCCGACCGCGAGGGGACCAGGCGATCTCGGTCGCGGTGTGGCCCACTTCTGACAGCCTGCTGGAAAAACCGTGAATACGACTCATTGCCACGTTCAGCGGCGATGTGCGGTAGCAGGCAAAGTGCCCGAACCCTAACCCGAGAAGATACTCGGCCGCCAGAACGCCGATGGCGTGATTGTCTTCATGAACCTTTGGAAATGGGCTATCCGTTTGCTGGGAGATTTCCACCACGGGCACGTCCAGCGAATGGACGAACCCGACGTAGTTTTCGTCGCTCATCAGAGCAAGGCACCCGTCGCCCCGCCACCCCTGCGGCAGCACGTTGTTGTAGACGGCATCCAAGTTCAGATGCCAGCCAGCCTGCTTTGCATAGCGGGCTACCCCGAGCTGTAATCGGTGGTCACCCCACTCGGCCACAAGTAGAATTGCTCTCGTAAGTTCTTTCATGGGGGCAACTTAGTCCTGCATGATCCATTGTCCATATTAACCTCTAACCTGGCAATGAGGGAATCATCATTACAGCCGCCTGCTCGCCGTCGCGCCTGGGCCCTCTCCTAAACACTTTGTTCATAATGATGTACATCGATTTAGAGATGATGCTTATTCAGGCAAAAAGTTGCTTGTGCTGGTGATCTACACCGGTAGATTATCCGCCTCG
>DMTJ01000544.1 GCA_003477185.1 Lentisphaeria bacterium | reverse complement strand
GTCACCCGCCTGGTTTGCGGCGCAGGGCTCTACGCAGAGCGCTGGCACGAAACTGTTGAGTATCTCTGGCGATTGCAAGCGTCCAGGTGTTTATGAGGTGCCCTTTGGCATCTCTCTGCGTGAGGTGCTGGCGTTGGCTGGTGCGAGCGATGTCGGCGCTGTGCAGGTCGGAGGCCCCAGTGGGGCGATGGTCGGCGAAGATGCGCTTGACCGAAAAATCTGTTTCGACGACTTAGCGACGGGAGGCTCGTTGATGGTGTTTTCCAAGAGTCGTGACCTGTTGGAGGTAGTGGAGGCGTTTCTGCAATTTTTCGTCGATGAAAGCTGCGGGTATTGCACCCCCTGTCGGGTGGGCAATCAGCTGCTGCTGCAATTGGTGCAGAAGGTGCGCGCGGGCGTCGCGACGGCTGCGGATCTCGAGCAGTTGTCGGACTTGGCGGAAACCGTGAAGATGACCAGCCGCTGCGGACTGGGCCAGACCTCGCCCAATCCGGTGGTGTCGACACTGGCGAATTTTCATGAGTTGTACGCAGGCAGGATCGCAAACGCCATTAATGGACGGGAGCCGAGCTTTGATCTCGCGGCGGCGATTGCCGAGTCCGCAGCGCTTGCGGGACGCGGCGAGCAGGAACGCGGAGAATAGGGAGCGGATAATGGAACAGACACTTGAGTTTACCATAGACGGTCTGCCCGTGACAGCTGCGCCAGGAGAGACGATCATGGCGGCGGCGGATGCCGCTGGCATTTACATTCCACGGCTCTGTGCTATGAAGGGGCTGTCACCATTTGGCGCGTGTCGCCTCTGTACGGTGCTGGTAGACGGACGTTCGCAGTCCGCCTGCACCCAGCCTGCTGCGGCAGGCATGGTGGTGGAGAACGATACCGAACAGCTGCAAGGCTTCCGCAAAAATCTTATTGACATGTTGTTTGTCGAGGGAAACCACTTCTGCATGGCTTGCGAGAAAAGCGGAAACTGCGAGTTGCAGGCGTTGGCATACCGGTTTGGCATTCTGGCACCGAAGTACCAGTATCAGTTTCCACAACGCGAGATTGACGCCTCACACCCGGATGTGTTGCTGGATCGGAATCGCTGTATTCTCTGCGCTCGCTGCGTTCGCGCTTCGCAGGAGTTGGACGGCAAGGAGATCGCAGGCTTCGTCGGGCGCGGTGGGGAGAAGCATCTGGCCGCAAGTTCCGGCTGTGGTTTCGTGGGCACGGATGTCGCCGCGGATGACGCGGCGCTGGCCGCCTGTCCGGTCGGCGCGCTGCTGCGGAAACGGGTCGGTTTTTCCACGCCGATCGGACAGCGCAAGTATGATCACCAGCCCATCGGCTGCGAGAAGGAGCTTCGGCCAGAAAAGAGCAGCACAACGTCAGATGTGCAGAAAGGAGTAGCGTCATGAGCAAGGCACGGATGGCAACGGTATCGCTGGCGGGCTGTTTCGGCTGTCACATGTCGCTTTTGGATATTGATGAACGGATTCTTCAGTTGGTCGAGTTGGTGGAGTTTGATCGCTCCCCTATCAATGACTTCAAGTCGTTTACGGGGCGCTGCGCTGTGGGACTCATCGAGGGTGGCTGCTGTAACGAAGAGAATGTGCATGTGTTGCGGTCGTTTCGCGAACATTGCGACGTGCTGGTCTCGATCGGCGACTGCGCGATTATGGGGGGCTTGCCCGCGTATCGCAACTTTGTGCCGCTAAAGGAGTGCATGGAGGAGGCGTACCTGAACGGACCAACTGTCTATAATCCGAGCGGTGAACTGCCGAAGGATCGGGAGGTGCCGCTGCTGTTGAACAAGGTTTACCCCTGTCACGAGGTGGTTAAAATCGACTATTATTTGCCTGGCTGTCCGCCACCGGCGGACACGCTATGGGCCGCGCTGACGGCGTTGCTCACAGATCAGCCAGTTGAATTGCCCTACGAACTGATCAAGTATGACTGAATAGGAGGCTGGAATTATGGGAAAGGGAGCAGAGCGAATTGTTATCGAGCCGGTTACTCGTGTCGAAGGTCACGGGAAGGTCACCATCTTGCTTGATGAGCAGCGGCAAGTGCAGGAAGCACGCCTGCATATCGTCGAGTTTCGTGGCTTTGAGCGCTTCATTCAGGGGCGCCCGCTGTGGGAAATCCCGGTCTTGGTGCAGCGACTTTGTGGGATCTGCCCGGTCAGCCATCATCTTTGCGCTGCCAAGGCCATCGACCATATCGTGGGTGCGGATCAACTGACGGCCACGGCTCACAAGATGCGGTTGCTGATGCATCATGGTCAATTTTTGCAGTCGCATGCGCTTCATTTCTTTCATCTGTGTTCGCCAGACTTGCTGTTCGGCTTCGATGCTGATGTGGCCAAACGCAATGTGATCGGTATCATCGGCGCCCATCCCGAATTGGCCCGTCAGGGCGTCTTGCTCCGGAAGTATGGCCAGGAGATCATTCGGGCAACGGCTGGTAAAAAGATACATGGCACCGGGGCCATTCCCGGTGGGATCAATAAGAATCTTTCCCTCGCGGAACGCGACGATCTCCTCACTGATTTAGAGCAAATTGTCGCCTGGTCGAGAGACGTGGTTACCTTGGCTAAGGACTACACGCTGGAGCATCTGGAGGAATTGGCCCCGCTCGGCTCGTTTGACTCAAGTCACATGGCCATCGTGCGGGATGACGGGGCCTACGATATCTATGACGGTCGCTTGCGGGCCTGTTCGGCGGAGGGCGAGGTCATTCTGGACCACGCAGACAACCAGACCTATCACCATGTGCTGGCCGAGGAGGTCCGGCCCTGGTCGTACATGAAGTTTCCGTTTATTCGTGAGTTGGGGCCGCGTGACGGCTGGTACCGCGTGGGACCGCTGGCGCGACTCAATGTCTGCGATTACTTCGATACGCCATTGGCAGAAGCTGCGCGCAAGGAGTTTGCGGCTGTGACCGGCGGGAAGCCCTGTAACGTCACCATGGCCTACCATTGGGCTCGCATGATCGAACTGCTGCATTCTGCCGAGACCATCGATCAGCTGCTACACGATCCAGATCTGCAGGGCAATGATCTGGTGGTCACCGGGGAACGGCGTTTGGAAGGCGTCGGTATCATTGAGGCCCCTCGTGGCACGCTGTTTCATCACTATCGAGTCAACGAAGATGACCAGATCACCATGTGCAATCTGATCGTCTCCACCACCAGCAACAACGAACCCATGAATCGTGCTGTAAAGAAGGTAGCGATGGACCATCTCAACGGCGTGGAGACCATTACCGAAGGAATGCTGAACCGCGTGGAGGTGGCGATTCGCGCCTACGACCCCTGCCTCTCCTGTGCCACGCATGCCATGGGCCAAATGCCGCTGGTTGTCGAACTCCACGATGCCGATGGCGCGGTGCTCGACAAAAGGGTGCGTGATGCATGAAGAAAGCCCCCAGACGACTCTTGGTCAGCTGCTACGGTAACCTCAGTCGGGGTGATGATGGGCTCGGCCCGCGATTTGCAGACGCGCTCCTGGAGCGAGCGCCGGAAATTACCGTGGAGGTCGGCTATCAACTGGCCCTCGAAGATGCCGCCACCATCGCCGACTACGATATCGTCGTTTTTGTCGATGCTGCCATTGATGCCACGGAGGGCTTCTATCTGCGCCGCATTCAGGCCGAACCCAAGACGGGGTTCAGCAGCCACAGCGTCCGGCCGGGACATCTTCTCGCGCTGAGTGAGCAACTTTTTGACGCCCGGCCCGAGGCCTTCGCGCTTGGGATCGGTGGTATGGCTTTCGGCGACTTTGCCGAGCAGCTGAGCGAGACGGCCACGCGTAATCTGAGCGCTGCCTTAGATCATTTTTTGGCTTGGTATGATCGAAGCTTTTGCAGTCAACCGGACATACGAGTCAGTGCGCAACATCTGGAGCGTGGCGTGTGGGCTCTGGGAGCATAAGGAGAAAGAACATGGCAGAGGCAAGAAAACGTATTCTTGTGGTGGACGATGACCCGGAGATTCGCGACAGCCTGCAGGTGATCCTGGAGTCTGGAGGCTACGAAGTCCAGAGCGCCGC
>DMTJ01000236.1 GCA_003477185.1 Lentisphaeria bacterium | reverse complement strand
CGGGCGTCACCAAGTCATC
The DNA here is from genome assembly GCA_003477185.1 of Lentisphaeria bacterium. GTDB lineage: Bacteria > Verrucomicrobiota > Lentisphaeria > JABSQK01 > UBA12247 > UBA12247. The sequence continues at coordinate 5,642 of DMTJ01000236.1, read as the reverse complement.
GAGTCCTGCGACCGTCTCACGCCTATGCCCGAGCCCTACTTCCTAGCGGTGAGGCAAATGGAGTTGCTTCCTACGAAGAGAGACGAGCACGGAGACTCGTCCTGCGGGGAACGTCACAGGGCGGTCAGATTGGCCCGGGCCTTGGTTTCGTAGCGCTCGCAGTCGACCATCAGTTGCTCGTCAATTGTCTGGGCTTCGTGTGTGGCGGTGGCCAGAATGGCCAAGGCCCGTCAGGCGTGCGGTTGCGAACTCCGCACTGCGCGCCTCGTTATCCGAGGCGCGCGGGTCGTAGATCACGTCGTGAAACCACAGGGCCAGTTCGACCTCATCGGGACACGTTGCGGCTCGGCGTAGAGCTTGCGTAGCTCGTCAAACAGTGTGTGATCTGCGGGGAGTTTCAGGGCTTGGCGAGCAAGCTGGCAATGAGTTGCTGGCCCATCGAGCGATCGACTTGGTACCAGTCGCGGCTCTGGAGGTCGGCACGCCAACGACTGATGTTCGGGTACTGGCTGACGTCGACGCCAATGATGTCTGCGGGGTCCAGCGGTGCCAAAATTGCGAAGTCCGCAAGGGTGAGGCTACCGCCAACGACATATGCGGAGTCGCCAATCTGGGCGTCGACTGCGGGCAGAAAGCGATCAAGGAACGAGCGACCGGTGTCCAGCGAGTTTTGGTCGGGCTGTTCGCCCATGAATTTGATGCCGATGGTGTTCCAGAATACGCGGCCGATAGCGCCGCCGATATGAATGGAGCCGAAGTCCATCCAGGCGTCGATGACGGCGCGTTGGCGAGGATTATCGGGATAGAGCTTTGCGCCGTGGGTGGTGGCGAGGTAGCGAATGATGGCGTTGCTTTCGAAGAGGGAGAAGCCGTCGTCTTCGACGAGCGCTGGGACCTTGCCGACGGGCTGCTTGGCGCGGTATTCGGGCGATTGGCTTTCGGGGGTGAATGGCATGATGTGCACGAATTCATAGTCGACGCTGAGGGCGTTTGCGACATAGCGCACTTTGTTGGCGGGGAAGGATGCGTCGAAGCCGTAGATTTTCATGGGAGTTCTCATGTGGGGGAATGGGGCGGGTACGGTAGTGCCATGGCCATGGCGGGCAACCTGAGATTCTTCGGTCGGTCAAGACAGTGTCAAATCACATATCGATCGGAGATATCACGGCTGTGACCTTGTCGCGACGTCGGAGTCGGTAGGATAATGGTGCTCCTTGGCCTGCAGGGTCGGTGAGTGTGGGCATTCACCCAGTTCGCTGTAGGAAAACGTATGCTCAATCATCGTCTGATAGTCATCTGTATCGCCCTGATTTTGACGTGTGCAGGTGCCAGCTGTGGCGCTGGTGAGCATCGAAATCGGCGAGACTATCACCAAGGTACGGACTGCGAAGAGAGCGCAGGGATTGGGTATCGTGGCGAGCAGCTACGATGGCGCAATCCTTGGTCTGACGCAGGCGGGAGAGCAGCTCTGGCGGGCGGAGTTGTCAGGACTGATCAAGGCATTCGTCGCTTGCCCGAGAGTCGTCGTGCAATGCTACTAGAGTCTTGGTTGCAGGAACTGTGTCGTGTCTACAAACAACAAATTTTGCCGATTTCCTTCGCTGAGGCCAGTGCCTGGGCAAAGACCTGCGCTGAAGCGGAGCGCTGCGGCACTCCTGTGGCCGCGGTGGACGGACTAATTGCGGCCACCGCAAAAGCACACAGGCTGGCGGTCGCCACCTGCAATGTGAGCGATTTCGAGCCGAAAGTCGTGGTAGCGCTTGGCTGTGGGGAATTTTGCGGCGGTTGCTGCTGGGGAGGCGGCAGCGTTGCGCCAGCCAAAACTGGCATCATTTTGGCCCTTACTTTTGGCGGCCAAGGGCGCGGTGCTTTCGATGTCCACATCACAGAGGGCAACGAGGTTCACATTCGGATTGCTGCCGAATGCCTTGGTGATACTGCCGCCGCGCTGGCCAATGCCGATCGCAGCCATGTTCACCATTTGATTGGCGCCCAGTACGGTCGACGGGAGGAGTGAACAGGTTGTTGCGGCTGCGCCAGCAGCTAGGAACTTGCGTCGCGAGACTCTGTGCAGGTCCATGGATTTTGCTCTCCGTGCTGCGTGAGCTTGATAAGGGAAGTCGTTCTACGCCTACCTACTATACTCGTTGCGGATGGCTGCTAACACCACTCTGTCTAAACGCTGGCCCTTCTGAAGAGCGGCAGCACGGTTACAGCGCCACGGCTGAAGTAGCTCGGCCTGGCAGGTGCTTCGGACTGACCTTGACGTCAAAAGAATGATCAGCTATCGTCTCAGGACTAGAGCTTCCCCAAATGCCTTTCGAGAAGGATCAAGCAATGAAAGATGATATTGAGCGCAACTTGGGCGAGCAACCCATTGCTCGCATCATGGCGGAGAGCGATCTCACGCCACATGATCTCGTTCAGAGCTCAACGCTGCATATCACCCATAAGATGGTAACTCGTGCCTGCAAGGGCAGAAGGTTGACGTCCAACTCGAAAGCCAAGGTGCTGGAGGCGTTGAACCAGACCACCGAGAAGACACACGCGATGAAGGAGCTGTTTACCTATTGAGCCGCTGAGGAAGAAGTTGGCCAGGATTGACAGGATTGACAGGATTGGAGCCGGGAAGGTTGGACTCGCGACTTCCGATCAGCGACGCGGGGGGAACGCGATCCGCACGTTGGGAAGGAAGGATTTGGACAAGAATATTTTGAGGACAAGAAAATGACGGGGAGGTCTGCCACTGCAGCATGTTTGACGCTTTGCTCCAGCTGCAGTAGGGCTGGCTCTGCATTCCCTGCGGGCCTGCCTGCGGGATTGGCGGTGCTGGGCTGACCTGAGCGTTTCACTATAGATCTTGCGAGATGGCCGAAACAAGGCTACGGTGTTGGAAGGTTAGTCAGTCGTAATTGGAGTTTGTATGAACGTCGCGGAACTGGAGAAGGAGGCGCTTGACCTCCCACAGAAAGACCGGGCAGTTCTGGCGCAGAAGCTGCTTCTTACGCTGGATGAGCACAGCGAAGCAATTGCGGACTGGGATCTAATCTGGGCTGAAGAAGCGCGCCGGCGACATGAACAGATTGCAGACGGAGAGGTGGCCTGCCGGCCGGCCGCTGAGGTCTTTGCCGACGCCCGAGAACGTATACGGGCTCTGAATGCCTGAAGCCATTTTTCATCCGGAAGCAGAGAATGAATTGTACTCTGCCGCTGAATACTACGAGAAGAAATTGTTGAATCTGGGAGTCGATTTTCTGGCAGAACTCGACCGAACTGTGGATGACATCGTCACACACCCTACAGCTTGGGCAATCCTCGAATTTGACGTTCGGAAGCACTTGGTCAACCGATTCCCATACGCGGTTCTGTATCTGTTATCAGCTGATTGCATCGAGATTCTTGCAGTCGCGCATCAACGACGACAGCCAGGATATTGGCATCATCGGCGCGGGTAACCAAACGCTAGAGCGTTGACGCGTTGCCTGCACTCCGCGGACGGACGTAGCTCAGGGATCCGGTTCTTCGTGATGTCTGTTGGCAGGTCGGCGCGACATTCTTTGTCGAGGATGCGGCCGCCGTATCCTCCCCGCTGGCCCAAAAGCGCTGCCATACGAATGAGGGGTACCGGAGCGCATGGAGATCCTTACCCACAATGGGGTGAGGCAGCTGTGTGACACAGCTGGTTTCTCCATGCGTCCGCCGGCCCGCGTGAAGCGCTGCTTACGCGCTGCCCTGGCTTGCCTGAAGGGCCTGGTCGAGGTCCTCGCGAATGTCGTCGATGTGCTCGAGACCAATCGCCAGACGCACTAGCTCGGGACGGATGCCGCCAGCGATCTGCTGCGCTTCGGTAAGTTGCGCATGGGTGGTGGTGGCCGGGTGAATGGCCAGGCTCTTGGCGTCGCCGACGTTGGCCAGGTGTGAGAACAGGTTCAGGGCTTCGATGAAGCGGGTCCCGGCTTCGGCACCTCCCTTGACGCCAAAGACAACCATGGCACCTGCGCCATCGGGCAGATATTTCTCGACCAACTCGCTGTTCGCGTCTTGGCCTAACCCGGGATAGCGCACCCACTCGACCGCTGAGTGATCGTCGAGGAACTGCGCTGATGCCAGGGCATTGCTGCAATGACGTTCCATGCGTAACGGCAGCGTCTCGAGTCCTTGCAGGAAGATCCAGGCGTTGTCCGGAGAAATGCAGCCACCGAGATTGCGCAACGGGACGACACGCATGCGGATGGCGAAGGCAACAGGACTGAGCTCGCCTAAGTCATGGGCCCAGCGAATGTCATGATAGCTGGCGTCAGGCTCTGCCATCAGTGGAAACTTGTCCGACTGCCAGTTGAACTTGCCGGAGTCGACCATAATCCCGCCGATGCCGGTACCATGGCCACCAATCCACTTGGTGAGCGAGTGGCAGACGATGTCGGCACCATGCTCAATGGGCCGCTGCAGGCAGGGCGTGGTGAAGGTGCTGTCGACAACCAGCGGGATGCCATGGGCGTGAGCGATATCTGCGATTGCAGCGATGTCGGCGACATCCAGCCCAGGGTTGCCGACCGTCTCGCAGAATATAAGCTTGGTCGATTGGCCGATAGCAGCGGCAAAGCTCTCGGGATGCTTGGGATCGACAAAGGTCGTGGTGATGCCAAACTTCGGCAGGATGTCGTTGAACTGCGTGTAGGTGCCGCCGTAGAGATTGTTGGCAGAGACGATGTGGTCGCCTGCCTGACAGAGGTTGATGACGGTGTAGAAGATGGCGTTGGTTCCAGAGGCGACGGCTAACGCTGCGGCACCGCTCTCAAGCGCTGCCATGCGCTGCTCCAGGACATCCTGTGTGGGGTTCATGATGCGAGTGTAGATGTTGCCAAGCTCTTCCAAATTGAACAGACGGCGGGCATGGGCGGCATCTTTGAAGACGTACGAACTGGTGCGGTGAATCGGAACAGCCCGGGAGAGGGTTTCCGAATCGGGCGTTTGGCCAGCGTGGAGGCATAGGGTTTCGCGCTTCATGATATTTCCCTCTTATTTGCTCGAAGTGACCCTGAATTATAGCAGGAGTCAGTTCTTTGTCTACCGCCTGTGAGGGGCGATCGAAGACTTATGAGAGGGGGATGTCTTGGCGAATGCGGCAGGCTCGCCAGAAAATGAACGAGATGGGACAACAAGATCTTGAGGACAAAAAATGAGGAGTCGCGCCTCTTCCTGCGTGCCTCCGTGTCTCTGTGATCAATTTACTTACGCGCTCCGGCGTAGAGAGACGGGCCCACCAGAGGCACGGAGAAGTGCGTACCTCAATCGGTGCGACGGGGGGCGAGGTCCTCTTGCCTGCGGCGGGCGGCAGCGCGCAGGTCTAAGGTAGAGATCGTCGTTGGCCTGCTGTTGCTACGCTGTTGGGTGGCCTTGCGCGCGCTCTGGGTCTTGTTGTCGGGGCATGATCGCTGCTACACGTGCTGAACGAGTGCCCGGGAAACCAACCATCATCCGGTGCTCGCGTTATAATGTTCGCGCGGGCGGCTATTTTTATTGTTGTGCTTCGGGCGAACCAAGGGAGGTCAGGGTGAGTGTGTTTCGTGGAATGATGCTGGTCGTGTTACTGCCGGCGGTGACTTGGGCCATGTCGTTTGAGGATGCACGTCATCTGCTTA
>DMTJ01000031.1 GCA_003477185.1 Lentisphaeria bacterium | reverse complement strand
GGTGTCTCGAATTGCTGGTGTTGCAACCGTACCAGCGGTTCATCGAAGGTGAGATCGTGGGAAAGATCGGCTTCGGGGAGGCGTTGGTCGTTGCCGTGGTAGACGAGGCAGCCGTCCACGGTCTCGATATCCTCGACCACGATCTTGATCCCGTCCTCGGCTTCGATGGTATCACCGATTTGAAACAGCACGCGGCGCAGCGGGGCGCTGTCTTGGGCGTAGCGGCGGACGTCTTCGGAGCCGGGGAAGCGGATTTCGACATCGCGCTCCCCCAGGGCTGAGACGCTGCCAAGGCCCAGCTCAGGCTCGGTCTCGGAGATCCAGCGTTGGCCAATGGCAAACATTCTATGCCTCTTTGCGGCGGAAGTTGGCCAGTAGCAGTTCGATAAACAGGCCCGCGATCAGAGCCCAAGCAACATGGGCCTGAAGCGAGTCACGTTCGTTCTCGGGGACTTCGCGCTCGTCTGCCATCAGCAGCACGTCCTGCGTGGTCAGGTGCGCGCGAACGGCGGCATCGCTTACCGCAGTAAAGTCGGACTCTTCGCGGGTGTAGTTCACTTGCACTGGCTGATCCCCCACGCGCAGAACATCGGGGCTGGTCGGGGCCACGGTCTCATCAGGCAGCTCGATGCCAAGCGGCTTGCCGAGGATGCGATTCAGGACGCGGCGGTCATCGGCAGCCGTGCTGAGTTCTACCATGCGTCGAACCAAGGGCAGGAAGCAAATGGCGGTGGGCAGCTCGCTCCAGCTGGCGGACAGAGAGGTGCCGATTACATAGAGTTCGCCACGGCCTACCTGCTCGCGGATCAACAGCGGTAGCTCGCCAGCGGCCAGCAAGATCTCGTGCTTCTTACCGGGATCGAGGCGGGCGGCTTTGTAGATCGGGAAGAGCGTAAGGTCGGCGGCATCTTCGGCAAAGGGAGCAATGAGCGGATGTGCGGTGTCCGCACTATCCACCATGCTGCTGCGAAACCGGCCGACACCGCCGTAGAAACCACGGAAGTTAATTCGATTAAAGCCGGCATCGGCCAGGCGATTCAGACAGTCTGCAGTGCGATTTCCTGCGAACAACACCAGGGTTCCGCCATTGCTACAGTACTCGTGCAGCAGTCCGGCTTCGGCTTCGGAGAAGTCGGCGATGGCATCCAGCAAGAACACGCTCTGGAAGCTAGCGATATCGGTGTCCCACATGATGTCTGGCCCGCGGGATGTAACTGCCATCATCGGAGTGCCCGGTAAGGAAATGCTGAGGGCATTGCTGAGAAAGAAGACCTCGCTCTGCTTTGAGCGATCGGTTGCGGAGTTCGCAACCACGGCGACATGCAGCGGCGGTTGCGGGCCAGCCCAGAAGTGAAAGACGTCATCGTCTACATACTCATCCATACTTGCCAGCTCGACGGTGCCTTTGCTGCCGTCGACATCGGGCAAGGTGAGGGTAACGGTGGCCGTATCACCGGCCTGGAGCACGACGGGGCGCAACTGGTTGACTGAACCGACTCGTACGATCAGGGAGGTATCGACTGGCTCTAGCCAGAAGTTGCGGAGCCGAATGGTCAGGCGCAGGTTTCTGGTGCCGTCGCGTTCGACGGACTCGGCATCGACGCCCAGAATAGCGACGTTGCGGCTATTGCTGTGCGGCGGTGCGATGATGCGGACGCTGGCCGCCACATCCAGGGCGCCGAGGCGCTCGGGCTGCCAGTCTACGGCCTGGAGATCGCTTAGCACGTAGACGTGCCGGCCTGGACCTTCTTCGGTAGTCATTAGGCTGCCGATCCTGGAAATCGCGTCGCTGTGGTTGCCGACTGTGGAGCGCGGCTTATCCGCCAGAATTGTGGCCCAGACGTCAAGATTTGGGGTGGTCACGGGAAGCGCGTAGATCACGCCATCAGCAGAGCCAATGGCGCCTACCTCGGCATTCGGGTGCGCGGCTTCGATCTGCTTGCGTGCGTTTGCCACGAACTCGTCAAAATTTGCCGCCCGCATGCTGGCGGACAGGTCGACCATTACCACGACTTGGTCAGCGTCCTTCGAGATCACCGCGACGGGACGTGGAATGAACGGATCGGCGAGCAGCAGGACGATGGCGGCCAGGATCAGCATCCGCGCGAGCATGACCCAGAAGTCCTTGATGCCGCGTCGACCATGCTGGACGCGCTGGCCCTTCTTGATGTAGCGGATAGTCGGGAAAACCACACGGCGTGGCTTCTCCCGACTCATCAGATGCAAGATCAATGGGACGGCAAGCGCACCAAGCCCAAGTAGAAATGCGGAGTTCGCAAAACTCATGAAGTTGGCCTCGGATTATGAGGAATGCAGAAGGGCGGCTTGCGTCCCGGTGTCACTGAGTGTGTGCTCAGACGTTGTAGGTAGACGCGGATGTGGTGCCACCGCGGCCAGTCCAGTTGGTGTGGAAGAACTCGCCGCGGGGGCGGTCCACGCGCTCGTAGGTATGGGCCCCGAAGTAGTCGCGCTGGGCTTGCAGCAGATTCGCCGGGAGGCGGGCGCTGCGATAGGAGTCGTAGTAGTTCAAGGCGCTGCTCAGGCTCGGCGTGGGGATGCCAAGCTTTACGGCGGTGCAAACGACGGCACGCCAGCTCTCTTGAGCATCTACGACGACTTTCTGGAAGAACGGGTCCAGCAGCAGGTTGGTCAGCGTGGTGTCGCGCTCGAATGCTTCCTTGATGTTCTCGAGGAAGGTGGCGCGAATGATGCAGCCGCCGCGCCACATGAGCGCGATCTCACCGTAGTTCAGGTCCCAGTTGTGCTCTTTGGCCGCGGCTGCGAGCAGCTGAAAGCCCTGCGCATAGGAGCAGATCTTGCTGGCAAACAGGGCGTCGTGAAGCTGCGCGATGAATTCTTTACGGTCCCCGTCGAATTCGGTTTCGGGGCCCGGAAGGTGCTTGGAGGCCTCGACGCGCTCTTCCTTAATTGCGGAAAGGCAGCGGGCGAAAACGGCCTCGGCAATCTGCGGGATGGCGACGCCCAAGTCCAGGCCTGAGACGCTGGTCCATTTACCGGTGCCTTTCTGGCCGGCGGTATCGAGAATCATCTCGACCATCGGACTGCCGGTCTCTTCGTCTTCTTTGGCAAGGATGTCGCGAGTGATCTCGATCAGGTAGGAGTCGAGGGCGCCTTCGTTCCAGGTGGTGAAGACTTCGTGCATCTCTTCTGCGCTCATTTCGAGGGCGGTGCCGAGCAGATTGTAGGCTTCGCAGATGAGCTGCATATCGCCGTACTCGATGCCGTTATGCACCATCTTGACGAAGTGACCGGCACCGTCGGCACCGACCCATTCGCAGCAGGGGCTGCCGCCGTCTACTTTCGCGGAGCAGGCCTGGAAGATTTCCTTGACTTGCGGCCAGGCAGCAGCGGAGCCACCGGGCATGATGGAGGGGCCCGTTAGTGCGCCTTCTTCACCACCGGAAACACCGGTGCCGATGAACAGCAAGCCAGCTTCTTCTACGCGCTTGGTGCGGCGGATGCTGTCATCGTAGTGGCTGTTGCCGCCGTCAATAATAACGTCGCCCGGCTCAAGGTGCGGAATGAGAGCTTCTATGATTGAGTCGATCGCGCCTCCAGCTTTCACCAGCATCATGACCTTTCGGGGGCGTGCGAGTGAGGCGCAGAGCTCTTCGATTGTGTGGGTGCCGACGATCTTCTTGCCTGCGGCGCGCCCGGTCACGAAGTCGTCTACCTTGCTGGTCGTACGGTTATAGACCGCGACTGTGTAGCCGCGGCTTTCGATATTCAGGACGAGATTCTCGCCCATAACTGCCAGCCCAATCAGACCAAAATCTGCTTCTGCACTCATAGTGTCCCCACCGTAATTTTCAAGATGCTCTGCGCCGTGCGTTTGGACGGCAAGCCGGTTACTATCTGAAGCGGCGAGCCGATTGCGAACGCTCGATCCTTTCATCCTAAAGGTCCGGCGTTAGGTTGTCACCCCACTAATTCTGGAGGCGTAGGCTGATGAGAGGTATTCTGTTCTGTTTGGCGATCTTGTTGCTGTCCTGCGGGCCCAAGCTTGAGTTGGGGATGAACGTCACAGTAGACGTGGCGGAGGGGAGGCCTCCCGCCTTGAACCGTGATGGCTTGCGGGAGCAAAGCGCTGGCGAGTTTCGCTGGGCCGTGGCATGTAGCGAGGAAGAACTCGCGGCCTTGATCCGGGCGATGCCCACGGAGACGGCGTTTCCGGCTGGTGAGCTGGTGATTACCCGGCTGGTGGTGAAGAACAGGCAGCAGCGGAATCCGGCGCGTGCTTCGGCCACCTTAGTCGCTGAAGCATTTTGGACGCAGGATGATGAGACGCAGGTGATCACCATCGACATCAAGACGCACTCTGTGGAAATGGATCATCCAGACACCCAACTGCCCTGGCTGAAGGCGCAGGCTCGCGCGGGAATGTGGCTGCATCTGCACGAAGCGCTGTAGCACCCTGGGACGGAGGCGGCCTGCAACTCGATCGGCCTTCGTCCGTTTCCCTCCGGGAAACAGAAATGCACACCCCGAAATCAGGGCGCTCAGGCGCCCCACCTGCCTATTTTCCTACTTCGCCAGACTCGCAGACCGTCCCATCAGATAAGGGTGGTTAGCCGCCCGCGATCCCAGCATAATTTACCATACCTGGCGATACGAGAGCTAGGGAATTTCCGGTCAGACTAACCTGACTAGTGTATATGGTCAAGTCACGGTGTGCTGTTGCAAACGACTGGAGTTTCTGCCATGGATAGCTTGATGATTTCGGAGTTCAAAACCCACTGCTAGGCGGTGATTGAAAAGATCCACGCGACCGGCGAGCCGGTGCTCGTGACGCGTCGGGGAAAGCGGCTGGCCAGAGTGCTTCCAGCGGAGGCAGTTGGCAGCAAATAGCGCTGCCTGGGAGAGCTGGCCGGTGAAGCCACTGTTCAAGAGACATCGTCCGCTTTAGCTCGAGCGATGACTGGGAAAGTCCGAAATGACCCTGCTGCTGGACACGCATGTCTGGTTTTGGTCTCTTCAGTCGCCTGACGAGTTGGGCAAGCGTTGCCGCACAGCCGTGGAGTCGCCAGCAAACGAGTTGGCCGTGGCTACTATTTCGACACTGGAACAAGGCCAATTGATTTCGGTGAACCGAATCGTCTTCAAGGGCACCCTTGAATCCTGGGTGCGCCGCGGCACGGCAGCATTGGGCTTAAAGTCGGTCGAACTCTCCCATCCGCCAGCTATTCTTGCCTACGACTTGCCCGGCACCTTCCACAAAGATCCGGCAGACCGAATGTTGTTAGCCACTGCCATTCATTATGACGACCCCCTCGTGACCGCAGACGAACGCCTTATCGCCTAGCCTCACGTCCTGTCGCTGGATGCACGAAAATAGGAGCGTCGGATGTCACCGGCGGCCTACCACTGTGGCGTAGGGCGAAACCCGAAAATCGAGAACGAGAACAAGTCTATTTCCAAGTGAACGGGAGCCCCGCGCGGTCCAGAAGCCGCAGCTTCAGATTCCGAGGGCCGTCCTCAGGCTGTCCATGATGCTTAGTTCTCGGGTTTTCTAGGACTACCCAGCCAGCGCTCATTTTGTCGTCGTTCTTCTCCCCATCCTGTGTAATACCCTCTTCGCCGCCTCGGGGCAAGCCCGGACGACGTGGCACGGCACGCCACGACTTACCGTTCTTTCCTACCCTAAAACTGGAAACCATCGCAATCAAATGCAACCTGTTTTGTCGCGGCATCAGTAGTAAGAATTACGGCAGGCCGTTATTCCCGTTCACGGAGGGAACCAAGAACGTAGCCGGTGGTGAAGCCACCGGACTGGATCGGCCTAACCATCCCGCCCTGAAGGGGCGACAGAACGAGGCGTGCAATGGCGGGATCGGGCGGAACGGGGACTGATTGCGTACCACCGCAAGATGTCTGCGCGCACGGTTTCTGGCAACCCTCCCGGGGCGCGAGGCAACGACGCCGGATACCGGTGGTTGCCACCACCGGCAACGTTCTTGTTTCCCGCCGGGAAAGTATGATTCACACGCCTCAAACAGACGACGGCTTCTCGTGTCTCGTCGGTTTCTCCGTGAAGGAACACGAAAAGCCCGTTCTTGACAGAAATATGACGGACAGAAAAATAGGACAGTGGCTCAAAAACGGCCAGTATGAATTATTCAGGCGAGTAATCAGGGGCTCCCTTCTATTTTTCTGTCCCAAATTTGCCTGTCCGATTCTCTTCATCCGGATGATCTACCGTTGATGTGAGCAATTCACGTGGGAACCCCAGCGTGCTCGTGATTGCCGAAGCCGTGAAAACGGCGTGATAACGGCGGTTCCGGGTGTATTGAGAAGCATGCCTACATCTCCTTCAATTCCTGCTTTCCGTCTTGGTGTGCTGTATGACAGCTTGAACCAGGTTGCGATCGACGACTGCCGCGGCGGCGAGCCGGTGGGCACCATGGGCCTGGTCAATGCCGGCGTGGTGCGCCGCGATCTGCGTAAAATTGAGGAATCGTTTGCTTGCCTCCAAGCGTTGTCGATTGAGGAGATGATCGCGATTTGCGGTCGTGCCGCCGAACTATTTATGGACGGAGACCTGTTCCTGACTGCGAGTCAGTCGCAGACGGCGGCCGATTACGTGCGCCAGCTTTCCGCCTCGAGCGGGCTGCCACATGCGCTCATTCGTAGCAACATGGAAAAGATTGCTTTTGTCCTGCGTGAAGTGCGGTCGGTGGTAAATGGGCTGACTCGCGGGTTGCCGTTCGAGGCGATCGAGCAGGGAATCCTGCAGACGGATGCCTCGTTGCTGAGCTTTTATCCGGCGACGACCTGCCTAGGAGCCGTGCTTCCGAGCAACTCTCCGGGCGTGAATTCGCTCTGGGTCCCGGCATTGGCACTGCGAATTCCGGTGATGCTCAAACCCGGCAAACAGGATCCGTGGACGCCGTGGCGCATGATTCAGGCGTTGATCGCAGGGGGCTGTCCAAGCGAGGCGTTCGGCTACTATCCGACCGATCACGAGGGTTCGAATGTGCTGGCAGACAGCTGTGGCCGGGTGATTCTGTTTGGCGATGCCAAGACGGTCGCCCGGCACGCGGGGGATCCGCGCGTGAGTTGCCACGGGCCTGGCTACAGCAAGATCGTGATGGGAGAGGACTGCGTCGACGAGTGGCCGCGCTACGTGAATGTGCTGGCGGATTCGATGCTGCGCAATAGTGGCCGCAGCTGTGTAAATGCTTCGACGATTGTGGTGCCGCGGCATGGTGCGGAGATCGCAAAGGCGATCGCCGAGCAGGCGATCAAGCTGGTCCCAAGACCGCTGGAGGCTGCGGATGCCGGACTGGCCGGGTTTACGAATGCGGCGTGGGCCGAGGCAATCGACGAGCTGATCGAGCAAGCGCTGGAGGAGCCAGGGGCCGTGGACGTGTCCGCTGCGCTTCGAGGCGGAAACCGGCTGGTCAGTTGCGATGGCATCAGCTACCTGCACCCCACGGTGGTGCATTGTGCGGACTCCGCACATTCACTGGCGAAGACGGAGTACATGTTCCCGTTTTGCTCGGTGGTGCAAATGCCACAGGCGGAGATGGCCGCATGGGTTGGGCCATCGCTGGTGGTTTCGGCGATCACCGATGATGTGGGCTTTCGGGCGGAGTTGTTGCAGAGTGCGCACATTGACCGCCTGAACCTAGGGCCAATTCCCACGCCCAAGGTGGCGTGGGATCAGCCGCATGAGGGGAATTTGTTCGAGTTCTTGTACGCGCGGCGCGCGATTCAGGAGCAGCGCTGTGGCTGAGGATTCTCCATCCTGGCCGATGGACTTGTTTATGAACGACCGTGACCTCCCACTGCTGGAACTGCAGCAGGGCGCGGAGATTCCGCCGCCGTACCGAGACTTGCTGGTGCATATGAGGGAGATGACGCCGACGCTAGAGGCGTATTACGGCAGCTCGATTCATATCGAGCCTCTGCAGGTGCTGGATGGCCAGCTGACGTTTACCCGTGAGGCATTGCTGCGGCTGGATTCGTGCGATAGAGTCGTGGAGTACGGGGTCTTGCGGGCGCACTTGGGCCTGCTGTCACCAGAAGCCGTGGAGTTGTTGCGAGCTCGGCGGGTGCCGATGGGGACTATTCTGGCGCGGTGCGGGGTGACGCACAGCTCGAGCCCAAGCGGCTTTTTCCGCTTCCGGAATCCGAAATTCGCGGCCGACAAGCTTTGTTTGGTATGGGACGGCTGGCTATACGGTCGGCGCAATACGCTGTTAAATGAGTCAGGTAGGCCGCTCGCCGAAGTGTGTGAGATCTTGCCGCCGGACGCACAGACTGGAGGTCGTGATGAGTCAGGAGTTTGATGTTCTTGTGGTGGGTGGTGGGCCGGGAGGGGCGACGGCCGCTGCAATTTTGGCCCAACGCGGGTATGCGGTGGCGCTGCTCGATCGGGCTACGTTTCCGCGCTATCGGGTCGGCGAGTCAATGATCCCGTACAACTACTTTCCGCTGGAAAAGGCGGGCATGATCCCCGCGTTGCGGAGTTCGCAATTCCCGCAAAAATATAGCGTGCAGTTCATCGGCCAAAGTGGTCGTCAGTCGCAACCATTCTACTTTGATACACATATCGATCACGAGTGTGCCCAGACTTGGCAGGTGACGCGTGGGCTGTTCGACGCGATGCTGGTAGACCAGTGCCGCAAGGTGGGTGTAACGGTGGTAGAAGGCATGCAGGCGGTGGAGCTGATTGAGCAGAACGATGCGGTCGTAGGCGTCGTGGCTCGCGGGTTGGATCGGACGGAGCATCGGTATCGGGCGAAGATGACGATGGACGCGAGCGGCGGCCACGGCTTTGCCATGGGCCAACTAGGCTGGCGGATCTATGACCCAGGCCTGGAGAAGGTGGCAATCTGGGGCTATTTCAAGGGCGCCAAACGGGATGAGGGCAAGGACGAAGGCGCGACCACGATTACCTACCTGGAAGGAAAGAACTGGCTGTGGTACATCCCGCTGCAGGATGACATCGTCAGTGTCGGGGTGGTCGGTGATGACGACTACATCTACCGGGAAAGCCGGGATCTACAGACGATTTTTGAGACGGCTTGTGAGAAGAACACGTGGATCCGCGAGCACATGGCCGGCAGCCAGATCGACGGGAAGTATCGCAGCTGCGTGCATCGCTCTTATCGCTCGCGGCATTGCGCCAAGAATGGCCTGGTGCTGCTCGGCGATGCGTTTTCATTTTTGGATCCGGTCTTTTCGACCGGGATGTTTATTGCGCTGCGCACGGCGGATTTGGCGGCGGAGGCCGTGGACCTGGCGCTGAAGGCTGGGGATGTCTCGGGCAGCCAGTTTATCGAGTATGGCGAGAAGGCGTGCCGCGAGATCGAGATGCTGCGGAGACTGGTCTACGCCTTCTACGCGGATCGCTTCAGCTTTAAGCAGATTGTGGTGAAGTACCCGGAGCTGAAGGACGCGATCACGGATTGCCTCGTGGGGCATTTGGATCGAGATTTCAGCGAGCTGTGCAGCGCGCTGGCGGAATTTTTGGAGTTGCCGCCGGTCGTGGAGCACGGCCGCGCAAAAGAATAAACAATGCCCAACAACCAACAGGGATTGTCCAATTTCCAATGAAGACCGCAGATAGGGCTTGGATGTCGACTGGTCTGAGATAAAGAATTTTTCTAGGGATTGATAGACGATGAAATGGCTATGGTTTGCACTGATGACGGTCTCGATGTGGGGACTGTATGGGATTTGCCTGCATGCGGGGCAGTTGGGCATGAACGATCCGGTCAATGGCCGCTACAAGGCGTTCTTCTGGGTGGGGATTGCGTATTTCCTGACTGCGGTCTTGGCACCGGCGGCGATTCTGACGATGCAGGGCGCGGACTGGTCGTTTCCGAAGGCCGGGCTGACCTGGTCGCTGATCGCCGGGCTGGTGGGAGCTGGTGGGGCGTTCTGCGTGCTGCTGGCGTTTGGCGCCAAGGGCACGCCTGCGACGGTGATGACCATTGTTTTTGCTGGCGCGCCGATCGTGAACGCTGTGGTGTTTATCTGTATGCACCCGCCGGAAGGGGGCTTTACCGCGCTGCCACTGCCGTTTATTCTGGGCATCGTGCTGGCCATTACCGGCGGCGGACTGGTGACCTACTACAAGCCGACTCCGGCCAAGGCACACAAACCGATGCCAGAGGCGGTCAGCCCCGCTGCCGATGCCAAGTAGCGCCGACTATCCGAGGCTGCGGAGTCAGCAACAGCAGGCACTCAGCGTGTTGCTGGGCAAGCTGACGGCGAGCAACGCCTTCTACGGACCGCGGATTCGCGCTGCTGGACTAGCGCGCGAAGATGTTACGCTGGATGATTTCTGCGCGGCGATGCCGGTCACGACCCGGGAGGACTGGGCTCAGGATCAGATCGATCATCCACCATTTGGCACGAATCTGACCTACCCGGAGTCCGCGTATATCCGATTCTGCAGGACGAGCGGCAGCACGGGGCGGCCAATGACCTGGCTGGATACGCGGGAGAGTTGGGCTGGGTTGCTAGATAGCTGGGGACGGGTGTTTGCGGCCGTCGGATTGGTGAAGCCGACGCGGATTTTTTTCGCCTTCTCGTTTGGGCCGTTCCTGGGCTTTTGGACGGCGTATGAGGCCGCGACGAAGTTTAACCACCTGTGCATTCCGGGCGGCGGCTTGCCGTCGGAGGCGCGGCTGCACTTGCTGATGGATACGCAGGCGGAGGTGCTGTGTTGTACACCTACGTACGCGATTCGGCTGGCGCACGTGGCGGCGGAGAAAGGGATAGACTTGGCCCAAAGCGGAGTGCGCAGTATCATCGTGGCTGGAGAGCCGGGCGGTAGCCTGCCGGCGGTGCGGGCGCAAATTTCAGAGGCCTGGCCCGGGGCGCAGGTGTACGACCACCATGGCATGACCGAGGTGGGGCCGGTGACGTATCAATGCCCGGCGGAGCCAGGCGTGCTGCATGTGATGGAGAATGCCTACCTGGCAGAGGTTGTGGACGACGAGCTACTTTTGACAACGCTGCTGCGTGATGGCTCGCCCTTGCTGCGCTACCGTACGGGAGATGTAGTGCAGGCCGAGCGCCACGAGCCATGTGCATGTGGAAGCCATGAGCTGCGGTTGGTCGGCGGGATTCGTGCCCGCAAGGATGACATGGTGGTGATACGCGGGGTGAATGTGTTTCCCGCCGCCGTCGACGAGATCGTCCGTTCGGTGCCGGGGATTGTCGAGTATCAGGTGCGGATATCGCAACCTGAAGACCTGCCTGAGTTGACGGTGTTGATCGAAGCGCCGGATGGCGAGGCAACCGCGGAGAGGCTGCACCGGAGCCTGCAGGGCGGGCTTTGTCTGCGCATTCCGGTGGAGCTGGCAGAGGCTGGGAGCCTGCCAAGATTTGAACTGAAAGCAAAGCGCTGGATTCGCTGCTGAACAAGGGATGAATCATGACTGACTGCAACCATTTTGGGCTTGATGCCGGGCCAGAGGCCTTCGCGCGTTTGGCCCCGCATGTTCCGTCGATCTCGGGCAATTTTGAAATTCCAATGCATGTGGGCAAGCTGATCGCGGCGTGGGATCGGCCGAAGTTTGTGGCTGCGGAGTCCGCAATCCACATGCGCGATGACGACTACGTGGTGGGGCTGGTGCACAACGGCGTGGCCCGTGCCTACCCGATGTGGGTGACCGATAACTACCACATGATCAACGACAAGATTGGCGGCGACCCAGTGCTGTACGCGACCTGCGAGCGCTGTCAGTCTGGATCCGCCTTTCTGGCCGAAGTACAGGGCCAGCCCGCGAAGTTCAGCGCTTTGGGGATGCACAATGCGTCGCTGACGATGATGAATCGCAAGCGCGGTCCGGTGACCAAGGGTAGCCTGTGGCTGCACTACGAGGGCGTCGCGATCACGGGCCCAGAACACGGCAACTTTCTGCGCCAACTGGCCACCTATCACATGACCTGGGAGGAGTGGCGTACCGCGCATCCCGAGAGCGACGTGATGCTGGCGCCGGACGATGTGCATCACCGCGACGCGCGGCATGGACACGGACGCGAGGAGATTTTTGCCCGGCCTGGGATGGACCAGCCGCTGGCTTCGACCATCACCACTAGCTTCGACACGCGCTACCCCGAGAACGAGGTGGTGCTGGGCATCAATATTGACGCGGGCATCCGCGCCTATCCGCTGGTGGAAGTGAAACGTAGCGGCAGCGTGGTCAACGATGTGCTCGGTGAATTGCCGATCGTCGTATTTGCCGGGCCACGGCCGGAGCAAGTGACGCTGGCCGCGTTCTGCCGGATCGTGAATGGCGAGGCGCTGAGCTTTGAACTCGCGGACGGGGCGTTTCGGGATCGTGAAACTGGGAGCACTTGGTCGGTCGAGGGGCAAGCATTGGCGGGGCCGCTGGCTGGCGAAAGTCTGATCGCGTTGCGCGGCCAATACGTGCGCTGGCACGCCTGGGTATATCCGCATCCGGAGTCCGAACTGTATACAACGCCCCAGGCCATGCTGCGCTATGCGGATCTGCCGGACGCAGCGAAGAGCAAGGCACTGGTGCCGGTGGTTGCCGGGATGGAGGCGCTCGGACTTACGGTCTACCTACACCACCAGATTGTGAATCTGAGCCTGCCGCATGAGGCAAAATCCGGGGTCTGTGTATTTGCCGGAAACGATCGTCTTAACCTCTACGAGTTTGAATCGGCTTCTGCTGCCGAGGATTACGTCGCATTTCAGGGGGCGTGGTTTTGCTGGCCCTTTGGGGTGAAGGTGGGGCGCAAGCGGGCGGCGCGTGCTGGCCGGCTTGTCGTGGAGTCAGATCCCACGCGGACCTTTGCCGAGCCGACGCAGATTATCCGCTATCCGGACGAGCAGATCCCGTGGTCCTTTTTGGTGCAGGACGAGGCGGCAGTGGCGACTTGGTCTGTGGAGATCGCAGACGAGCCACTTACGGAGCCGTCCTACCGCGGCTTGATCGCCGGGTTGA
>DMTJ01000213.1 GCA_003477185.1 Lentisphaeria bacterium | reverse complement strand
CCGGCTCTTTGGCTTCACCAATCTCGCTCGAGCTGGCGCTGAGTTCGAGTAGCCCAGATTCGAGCTCAAACTTTACCGATGCACCGCTGTCTGCAAGCACGACCGATACACGATTTAGCACTTCCGAGAACGACTCGCGTGGGATACTCACGGAACGTTCGAACGAACCAGGAATCACCTGCCGGTAGTTCGGGTAGTTACCCTCAACCAACTTAGTCGTGACCGACGTTTCGGCCATTTCGAAAGCCGCACGTGAATCGGAGATTCGAACCGTCACATCACCCTCGCCATCCAGCAGCTTCTGCAGTTCAGTCACTGCCTTTGCTGGAAGGACTGCGTCTCCGTCCATACTTGGTTCTGCGCCAGCCATTGACTTCTCGACCATCGCCAAGCGACGTCCGTCCGTGGCCACGCAGGTAAAGCTTCCTTCCTTCACGCTGAGCAGGATTCCGTTCAGAATGTAGCGGGTCTGATCTGAGCTGGTGGCATACGAGATTTTGCGCAAAGTCTTGCCAAGATACGTCCGTGACAAGGTCAGCTGGAGATCTTCTTGGAAGTCGCCATCACGCGGAAACTCACTGGGGTTCATTCCCATAATGCTGAAGTGGGCTCGATTGCAATCGATCGTGGTCGTCCTATTCTCATCGGTTTGCAACAGAACGTCACCGTTGGGCAGGGACGAAACAATCTGGCCAAGTGTTTTCGCCGGAAGAGTTGTCTCCCCCTGCTCTTCCACCATTGCGGTCATGTTGGTTCGGATGCTGACTTCAAGGTCTGTGGTGGTCAGACTAAGGCTCCCCTCGTCAGCGGTAAGTAGAACGTTGCTGAGGATGGGAATCGTGGAGCGACTGCTGACGACACTCAGAACCTTGCGAAGGCCGTCGAGGAGATCTTGTACGGGAACCGTGAGCTTCATGGAAAGTATAACTTCATTGCGGATGTGGCTGGCAAAGGCGCGAAGGAACTATATAGGATGTTAAAGTCATGTAAATCTAAAATTAGTATTATACCTGTGGATTATGTTAGTAAATTCGGAAGTGCTTGGTATTCAATCAATTATGGTGGCCAAAGCCTGCCGATAAGTCCGTGGCTAACCGGTGCCCTAAAATGTTAGTAACGTTACCCTATGCGTAGCCAACAGCTTATCAACAGATTGTTTGTATGGTTATGCACCCCTTGAAATCAGTGAGAAAGATCGAATTGCCGCACCACGCGATCTTGGCGCTGGACTTCGACGGGGTGCTCTGCGACAGTGCCAGTGAGCTCGCTCACAGCGCTTGGCGTTATTTGCACCCCGAAAGCCCAGCTCCCAGTGCCGCGCTGCTTGCTGCTTTTACCCAAGTCCGACCTGCTCTGATGACCGGATATGAATCAATTCTCCTGATTGCTGCGCTTGATCACGGTGTAACTCCGAACGAGATTCTAGCTCAATCTCAATGGATCGCCAGCGCTATCCGCGATCAGGCCGCCGTTCGTGACCTTGCGCCAGAAGTTTGGCGAGCCCAACTCAAGCATAGATTCGGCAAAGTCCGCGATAAATGGCTGAAACACGATTTCAGCGGCTGGCTCGCAATTCATCGCTTTTATCCTCACATGGTAGACGCCGTGCGCGGCTGGATTGCTGCCGGTGGAGCCATTGCCGTCATTACCACGAAAGAGCGCCGGTTTGCGCTGGCGCTGCTTGAAACCATGGACCTTTCCGTGCCGTCCGAAGCAGTTTTTGGACTCGAAGCTGGCCCGAAGCCGGAAGTCTTGGCTCAACTGGCAACGACTTGCAAAAACCTTGCCTTCGTCGAAGACCGCCTTGATACTTTGCGCGAGGTAGTCGCTGATTCCAGGCTCGAGAGCCTGGACTTGTATTTGGTCGATTGGGGTTACAATAGGCAGTCGGATCGGGAGGCGGCTTGTGCCCACCCCCGCATCCAATTACTGAGTGCGCCGGTTACTCTGGCGTGGAATGACGTAGACTGGAAGAAATTGACTTGAGCCCGAACCGGCAAGACACGTTTGATATTGACGCCGTGTTCCGAGCCGGGGACATAAACGTCAACACCTACATGGAAATGCAGGGGCTCCGGGGCGGCGTTCAGATCGACCATGGTGGCCCAGACCCTGCCGACCTTTCTGCCGCAGATCGCTTTGTGGTGGAAGAAGCACTGGCTCGCGGTGGCATGGGCATGATTCTAGCAGCCCGCGACGTCAATATTCGCCGCGTCACAGCAATGAAAGTGCTCACCTCCGAGAACCCGACCGATAAGCAGCTCCTCCGCTTTATCGAGGAAGCCCAGATCACCGGGCAGCTCGAGCATCCAAACATCGTTCCGGTGCATGAACTCGGCGTGAGTGACAGCGGCCGAATCTACTACACCATGAAAATGGTCGAAGGTGTCACCCTTCTCGACGTTATTAAGGGGGTTCGCGAGCATCGGCACGAGATCATCGACAAATATCCCATCAGTCGTCTGCTTACCGTCTTTGCGAAAGTCTGCGACGCCGTCGCCTTTGCCCACTCCCGTGGTGTGATTCATCGGGATCTGAAGCCTGACAATGTGATGATCGGTGACTTCGGTGAAGTGCTGCTCATGGACTGGGGGCTGGCCAAAGTCGTCGGTGATAAGGCTATGCTCAGCGGCATCATTGAGGAAGACGGTGTGTCTCTCGAAGAGGCCGTGAACAGGATACCAGCTCGCCAATCTATGGCCAACCAGCGGACCCTCGAAGGCCAGATTCTGGGCACGCCGAACTACATGCCCCCAGAGCAGGCCGCCGGAAAAATAAGTGAATTGGACAAGCGGACCGACATCTATTCGCTCGGTGGCGTGCTCTACGATTTGCTCTGCCTGCGCGCTCCGATCGAAGGCGCAAATCTCAAAGAAATGGTAGAAAAAATTAATAAAGGTTACATACCTAATCCAAATATCTACAACCCGCGTCGGGATAGCAAAGGTGAGATTGTGTACCCCGACGGAATAATTCTTCACCATTGCCCGGAGAACCGAGTCCCGGAGGCGACCGCGGCTGTAGCGATGAAAGCCATGTCCTTCGACCCCAATGATCGCTACCAGACCGTCAAGGAACTGCAAGAGGACATCTTCAAGTATCAAACTGGCTTTGCTACCAGTGCCGAATCGGCCTCACCCTTGCGGTTGCTCACGCTCACCTTGAAGCGTCACAAGCGCGAATCCATTTTCATCTGCATCGCCCTCATCATCGCGATCCTCATGACTGCTTTCTTCATCATCAATCTCAATGGCAAGAATGCGAGCCTCATAGGGGCCTTAGAAGAGATTGAAAAAAGTGAGGTAGAGAGAGAGAAGCTGATCAGAGCCATTGCCCCTAGGATGGTCGAGGAAGCCGAAGAGGCAATCCAAGAAGGAAAGTGGGATACAGCGCTGCGAAACGTTACCTCCTCACTCGAGCTCCGGCCAGACAATCCACGCGGCAGCTTTGTCAAAGCGCGCTGTCAGATGGCCTTTCTC
>DMTJ01000308.1 GCA_003477185.1 Lentisphaeria bacterium | reverse complement strand
GCTCGACCGACTCGATCCGGCTGGCGTCCAGAACTACATCCTCAAGATTGCACGCGAAAAAGGCTTTCTGGATACCATCTTCGCCACAATCCGCGAAGGCGTGATCATCATCGATCACAAGCTCACCCTGCGTTTTGTAAACGATGCCGCCATCGCCCTGCTAGGGATGCCAGGAGATCGCGCCTCTCGCGAAGGTCACACCATCGATCGCTACCTTCGCGGCCTTGAGTGGCAGAAACTCATGGACCGACCGCCGGAGCAATGGGAATGGGCCGCTCGCCGCGAGCTACGCGTCACCTATCCCGTGGAGCGCTTTCTACAATTCCATCTCGTCCCGCTCGAAGCCGATAGCAACGGCGAAGCACTGGCGGCCATACTGCTCAGCGACATTACTGATCTGCACCACAGCAGCGACAGCCGGGTGGAAGCAGGCCGTGCCGAAGCCATTACGACCCTCGCCGCTGGTGTCGCGCACGAGATCGGTAACCCACTAAATGGTCTCACCATCCACCTCCAGTTGCTCCAGCGCAATCTCAGCCATGATGCTCCAGACCTTGAGGAGGCCAAAAAGTCGGTCGAGATCGCCCAGGCCGAAGTCAAGCGGCTCGACGGTATCATCACCCAGTTTCTGCGCGCCCTGCGTCCTGCACAGCCTCAGCTTGAGCCAGTAAATCTCAAGGACCTGCTCAGCGAGACCATCAGCTTCCTCCGCCGCGAAATTGAGGACCGTGGCACGCTAGTAGAAATCAACTGGCCCACGCACGTCCCTACTATCGACGCTGACTCCGACCAACTCAAGCAGGCATTCTATAACATCATCAACAACGCCATCCAGGCCATGCCCGACGGCGGTCAGCTGACGCTGTCTTTGCAGCCCACCGACTATGACGTCACCATTCACTTCGCAGACACTGGCCGCGGCGTGAACCCGACCAAGCTGGACCGCATTTTCCAGCCACAGTTCACCACGCGCGAGGACGGTAGCGGGCTGGGGCTCATGATTGTCGAACGCATCGTACGCGAGCATGGCGGAACCCTCGCGATCGAAAGCAGGCAAGCGGCTGGCACCGTCGTCTCACTCACCTTCCCGATCGACGGGGGCCGTGCACGACTCATGCCCGGGAGCGAGTGAAGGTCCACTGGCTTCAGCACGTCCCGCTCGAGAGCCTTGATGCCATCGCGCCCTGGTTGCGGAGTTCGCACTCTCACCTTCAGCTCAGCCGAATCCGGCTTTATCTGAATAAGCAAGTCCCTGACGCCGGCACCCACCATCTGCTCATCATAGTGGCCGGCACCAGGCGTGTGCACGCATGATCACGCATCCCCTTGACTGGAGCGCGAGCTCGCCTAGATCCGAGCCACCTGCAAGACGCAAACCGCCATGTTCGGCAGCTGCCTCGGCGCGCAGCTGATCGCAAAGGCTCTTGGTGCCACCATCACCGCGAGTCCAGAGTCTGAGATCGGCTGGTTCCCAATTCAGCCTCCTGGCGCTCCCGAGTTCCCCGAGACAACCCGCGCCTTTAACTGGCACGGAGAGACGTTATCACTGCCGAGCGGTGCCACACTTCTTGCGAAATCCGCAGCCTGCACCAACCAGGCCTCCCGCTATGGCGAGCGCGTCATCGGCCTGCAGTCCCATCTCGAGACCACACTCGATTCGGCGGATAGCCTACTCCAGCACTGCCCCGAAGACCTGCACCGAGCGGGCGCTTTTATACAGTCTAAGGCCACAATCTCCGCCGAACCTAAGGCGGCCTATTCACACCTGCACGAAAAATTGGCTGCAATCCTACGGATCCAGACAATGACGCAAGCCTAAACTCCGCTATAGTACGGTCACATTGTCCGCGAATTACGAATGACAGGAAGCAGCAATGGGTAGATCCACCTTTGGCCCAATTCTCGAGACCGGCATAGAAGCCGGTGCATCTGATTGGCATATCCGCGAAAACAGCACCGTCATTCTACGCGTAGATGCACAGCTTGTGGAAATCTCCGACTTTACAGTCACGCCCCAGTTCCTTGACCAGGCGCTCAGCGAGGTCGTCACTGAACGAGACATGAACAAATACATCGAGACTGGCGACGCCGACTTCGCCTGGTCCGAGGACGATGTCGGTCGTTTTCGGGTAAACTTTCATCGCCAGCGCGGCCTGCGTTCGCTGACCTTCCGTCACGTCAAGGACAAGGTCCCCAATCTCGGTGCACTCGGACTCCCGCCAGTCTTGCTTGACTTGGCAGAATCTGAGCGAGGAATCATCCTCGTCACCGGTACCACCGGCTCTGGCAAGTCCACCTCGATGGCCTGCATGCTCCAGCATATGAATGCGAAGTTCGCCAGGCACATCATTACCATTGAAGACCCGATCGAGTACATCTTCGAAGATAGTCGCTCCGTCTTCGAGCAGCGCGAAGTCGGCCTAGACTGCATCACCTTCGATTCTGCGCTGGTGGCGGCTCTACGCCAGGACCCAGACGTGATCGTGGTCGGTGAGATGCGTCGCCGCGAGAGTTTCGATGCCGCGCTCACCGCCGCGGACACCGGCCATATGGTGATGTCAACCCTTCATACCTCCAACGCTGCCCAGTCCATCCAGCGTATTCTCGACTTCTATCCCAACGAGGAGCGACGTGAGATTCTCATGGCCCTGGCGAACAATCTGCGAGCCATCGTCTGCCAGCGCCTAATGCCACGCGCCATCGGCAAAGGCGTCGTCCCAGCCCTCGAGGTGATGATCAATACAGGACTGATTAAAAAGCTCCTGGAAGAAGACCGCGTCAATACCTTGATGCAGGCCATCGAGGCATCCGCAGGCGACGGCATGATGTCCTTCAACCAGTGCCTCATGGGCCTGGTGGATGAGGGTAAGATTACGGAGGAGGTGGCGCTGTCAGCCGCAACCAACCCGGAAGCTCTCAAGATGAACCTACGCGGCATCTTCCTCGGCAACGACAGCGTGATCATTGGCTAACCCGGCCTTGTTTTGACACACAGCATCCTCACCACATTCGCTGGCGCGCTATGTTTCGGCGTAATGTTCGTCCTGCTTGCCCACGCCATGCGAGTTTCGGCCATCGTAGTCCTGTTACTCGGTGGCGTACTGGTCGGCCCATACGGCTTGAATCTCATCGCACCGGATGTACTTGGAGAAGGTCTCAAGACCATCATCGGTCTGTCCGTCGGCCTGATTCTGTTCGAAGGCGGGCTCACGCTCGACCCCAAGGGCTACCGCCAGGCGTCACGCGAGATCGTGGGCATGCTCACCGTGGGGGTGCTGATCACCTGGGCTGGTTCTGCCTTAACCGTCCACTATGTGTTCGGGCACAGCTGGCCGCTCTCGTTTCTATCCGGCAGCCTGATCATCGTCACCGGGCCCACCGTGATCGCCCCCTTGCTCAAAAGGATCCGGGTCAAAAAGAGACTGCATCACATCCTTCACTGGGAAGGCGTCCTGATTGACCCGATTGGCGTCTTCGCTGCCCTGCTCTGCTTCGAGTGGATCATCGGCAGCGGCGAGAAAGCGCTAAACGAGCTCATCCTCCGCATCGTCATCGGCGTCGGCATTGGCCTGATAGCTGGTCTGGCGCTGGCGGGAGTCATTCGCAAACGTTGGGTTCCGGCAGATCACCTCAACATCTTTGCCATTGCCTCCGCCATCGGCATCTTCGCTCTGTCCGACCTCGTAGCCCACGAGAGCGGGCTGCTCTCGGTCACCATCGCTGGCTTCGTGGTCGGCTCGCTGGCCGGCGAGCAAGTGAAGCAGCTCAAGCGCTACAAAGCCGAGCTAATAGAGCTGCTGATCGGCCTGCTCTTTGTCCTGCTTGCGGCCAAACTGGATATCTCACAGTTTCAGCAGACCGGCTGGCAGGGAGTCCTGGCCGTAGCCCTCGTCATGTTTGTCGCGCGCCCGGCAAACATCTTCGCCTCCACCTTGGGCTCCTCGCTCTCCCTGCGAGAGAAGCTTTTTCTCAGTTGGATCGCGCCGCGCGGGATCGTCGCCGCCTCTATGGCCTCTCTCTTTGCCCTCTCTCTTCAAGAGCGGAATGAACAAGCGTGGTTTCTGGAGATCTTCACCTATTCCGTCATCGCCGGGACCGTCCTCGTGCAGGGCTTCAGCGCGGGCGCCGTCGGTAAGCTGCTCAACGTCCTCGAGCGTCACCCCAGCGGCTGGCTCATCGCCGGCGCGCATCCCCTGGCCAGAGCTGTCGCCAAGTTCATTCTCAAGTGCGGGAAAGATGTAGTTCTCATCGATACCGACCCTCGCAACATTGCCCAGGCCCGCCGCAGCGGCTTGAACGCGCTCTGCGACGATGCACTCACCGTCACCGCAGAAGAGTACCCGGAGCTGTTCGGTATCGGAAACGTCCTCGCAGTCACCACCAACAGCGGGCTGAACTTGCTGATTTGCGAGCGCTGGCACCAGCTTGATCGAGAAGTCCATCTTTACCGCTACGGCGTACAGCACGGCATGCAACCCCACGAGTCAGACTCTCGCGGGCAGATTGTCTGGGACCAACTTGCCCTCGGCAAGATGGTTACCGCAAACGTTCAGGAGCACGACCTCCGCCTCTTCGTCAGCGATACTGAGCCCGCCAAGCTGCGCCATCCAGACCGCGTCTTGATGTGTGCCCAAGCCGACGAACTCCAGCCAGCTTTCTTCGGCCAGCCAGATCAGAAATGCCAAGTCCTCAGCTTTCTGCCATTCGATGTCAGGCCCGAGTTCAACACCTCCCCAAATTGGATTATCATCTCTGAAGCCACCACCCTGACCGATCTGTTCCGCGAATTACTCGACCGGCTCGCCCAGAATCGTAAGATCGACATTCCAGCCCTCGAGGAAAGGTTGGAGCACCAATGCAACGACTACTCCTGCTATATTGGCTATGAAGTGGGCCTGCCCCACGCCTACACAGACGACATCACAGAATCAGTCGTCCTCGTTGCCAAGCTCAAGAAGAGCATCACCTGCCAGCTGAGCGGCGAGAGCCTCCGCGTAATTTTTCTTGTGATCAGCCCGGAATCTGCTCCGAAACAGCATCTCTCCGCTCTGGCTGAGATCT
>DMTJ01000144.1 GCA_003477185.1 Lentisphaeria bacterium | reverse complement strand
TGTTTGCGTTGCAGGCTGTGCTTCCGCACAAACTGGAAGGTCACGAGCAGCGCACTTCCGGCTCCCGCAGGCACCGGCTCCCGCTCATACTCCGCCACCGTGCAGCCGCACGAACTGCGCACCCTGCGAATGACCAGTGGCGTCTCGCCCACATTTAGGAATACGAACTCCGCAGCAACAGAGTCAGCCTGCGGTACCGGCTCAAAGCGAGCAACCTGGCGCTCCCATTCCGCGCTCGCGAGACCGCCGCACGAAAGTAACAAGAGCCACAGTCTCAACATGCTAATTCCTCCTCGCAAAGTTAGTCAGCCAGTGCCTGAGCAGATTACGTGCCACTGCTTGCATCAGGAAGTGGCACTTGCATGGTAGCGTAATGGATTCAACAGAAAGAGCACGCCAACCCTGGCTGGCGGATGAATTACTCCCGCTGCGACCAGTCGACCTGGCATTCGGCTACGAATGTCCTGGCGATGCGCCGCCTGCCAAGGCCAGCCTGCTTGAGATGCGACAGCGAATGCTTCCAGGCCTGAGTCACTTGCTGGGGGTGGGCCGAGACGGCTCGGAACCTCTGTTTCCAGAGTGGGTGTTTACGCCCGATCGAGTCCATCTGTGCCTCGCCTACCATGTCCCGGAGTTGCGCGAGATCTACGTCATGACGCAGCTAAAAGTCTTGCGATTGACGATGGTGTTCTCTGCGGTGCTGGTCGCTCTTTTGATCGTAGCGACCTGCGCAATCGTGCACATCGAATCCTCACTGCTTCCGCTGCTGCTTCTGCTCCCGCTTGCCCGGGCGGCATGCGAACTGGTCGCAGCCACAGCGGGCTTCCGGCGCCTGCGCACAGATCCGGAGCGTTATGCGGCAGAGCGAGTTGCTGCACGCAAGCGCGAGGCATGGGTTTCAGCAGTCACGGCTCGATTCGACCGCACTAACGTGGTCTCATTGATTTCGGCCATGACCATCCTGCTCGCTTCTCTCGCCTGGTTACCGGGGATGGAGTTGGACTGGCGCGCGAGTCTTGTCACCGTGCCACTCGCGGGCGTACCACTTTGCTGGGTTCTGGTGGCGGCATCGCGCGGCATCAGAGTGTTCGTCCACCGCTCCATGAGTTGGATCACATTCCTACTCGGGGGGACCGTGGCGTATGGGGTCGGACTACTCATTGGCAGCCCTGGTCCCGCCGGAGCCTGTGGTGGCGTCGCCGCGCTGTGCGGCGTATTGCTGGCACTCTGGCGCAAGTACCCCGATCTTTCCGGCCCGGGAAAGAACACGACTCAGATTGCCGCCGCGCTGCTCCTGCTCAGCCTCGCGACTCCAGCCCACTTTCTACAACGCGAGCTCCACGCTCTGCCTGGTACGCTTGCCGAACTCATGCCGCATCCGCTCGAGATTCTCGCTGGCCTTGCTACGGGCTTTGCGCTCGGTACGATCATCCTGCGCCGAGGAAGCGCCCTTCCCATCGCACCCAGCTTTCGCTGGCGTTGCGTCAATAGTGCGGTTGGCATCCTTATCGTTTACGTAGCCGCAATCACACTGATCCATAGCTACGTCTGAACGAAACTGCAGTCTGGCAGTTGCAGGTATGTGCGATTCGGTGAAAGGTGCGCAGGGCGCGCTATCGAATGCGTGTTTCCAAAAACAATTATAGGGCAGGAAGCCAGTGGCGGATCTTACAAAAAACCGAAAAGCGTATCACGACTACCACGTCCTTGAGAAGTTCCAGGCTGGGATCATTCTTCAAGGCACCGAGGTAAAGTCCTGCCGTGCTCATAACATCCAGCTGCACGAAGCCTACATTCGCATTGATGATGGGGAGGCTTGGCTGATTAACGCGCACATCAGCCTCTACGAGCAGGGGAATCTCAATAACCACGAGCCACTTCGCTCCAGAAAACTGCTGCTTAACAAGCGCGAACTCCGCAAGCTTGGTGACGCCGTAGACCAGAAGGGGCTGGCGCTAATTCCGCTGAACTTCCACATCGGGCATGGCAAAATCAAAGTATCGGTCGGCCTTTGTCGCGGCAAATCCAAAGGCGATAAGCGTGAGAACCTAAAAGAACGTCAGGCGAAGCGGGAAATGGACCGCGCCATAAAGAATCAATGAAAGTCAGCGAGTTCGACTACACCCTCCCCGAAGAACTGATCGCCAGCCACCCGGTTCCCTGCCGATCTGACTCACGGATGCTCGTCCTCGACCGGGACACCGGCAGCCCCGAGATTTCAGCCTTTCCCACACTCTGCGACAGACTGCGGCCGGGTGATGTTCTGGTCCTTAACGATACAAAAGTCCTGGCCAGCCGGCTCTCCTCCCGCAAGGCTGGCACGGGTGCCGCCATCTCCATTACCCTGATCCATGGCTCGCCGGGCTCCTCCTCGCAGTGGCAGGCTTTGCTAAAGCCTGGGAAGCGCGCGCGGGTCGGCACTGTGCTGGAAATCGGAGAGGAGACCGCCACCGTTTTGGAGAAAACCGAAGACGGCTTCTTTACCCTGCAATTCAGCACCTACGACGTGCCGGCGCTATTGGTCGCGTGCGGCGCTCCACCGCTTCCGCCCTACATGCGTCGAACCGCGGAACAGGACGATCATGATCGCTACCAGACCGTCTACGCCACCCAACCTGGTGCCGTAGCCGCCCCCACCGCCGGCCTCCATTTCACCAACGAGATATTGACCAGTATCCGCGAAAAAGGCGTAGACATCGTGCCGCTCACGCTCCACGTGGGCTACGGCACCTTCAAGCCAGTCGCTGCCGAAGACACCGACGACCATCCCATGCATGCGGAAAGCTTTGAACTGAGCGCGGACTCCGCAGCACGAATCAACCGCGCCAAGGCCTCCGGTGGCCGCGTTGTCGCCGTCGGCACCACCTCTGTTCGCGTCCTCGAGACGCTCGCCTCCGACTCCGGCATCAAGCCAGGCGCCGGAGAGACAAACATCTTCCTAGTCCCGCCCTACACTCCCAAAGTGGTGGATTGCCTGCTGACAAACTTTCACCTGCCGCGGTCTACCTTACTCATGCTGGTAAGCTGCTTCGCCACCCGTGAGCGCATCCTCGATGCCTACCAAGCTGCGATCGCCGCACAGATGCGCTTTTATAGCTACGGAGACTGCATGTTTCTCACGCAGAACACGAGGCCCTGAGCATGTATCGCAAGTCCCGAGGGTACGCGGCCAATCAGCCGAGGAGCCATGGACTGAAGGTCGTCCTGTTACTCGTCCTACTTGGTGCCGCAGCAGCCGGCTGGTTCTTCCTGTGGCCAGATCGCAGCGCAGCGGTAGCGCCTCTTATCAGGGAGATCGCAACCACCCACAACCTTGCTCCCTCCCTGGTGCTCGCCGTTGTCCATCAAGAAAGCGGTTTCGATGCCGATGCACGCGGCCGAGTTGGCGAGGTCGGGCTGATGCAGATCACCAAGGGCGCAGCCACCGACTGGGCCGAGAAGAACGGGCGAGAAATTCCCACCACAGCCATGATGTTCAGCCCTCGCACGAACCTTACCATCGGCTGTTGGTACCTCGCTCGAGCCAGGAACAGATGGCGAACTCGCGAAGATGGTGTTATCCTCGCGCTGTACGAGTACAACGCCGGCGCGTCGCGCGTGTTCGATTGGTTGGAGCACTCCCAAGACCTAAAATTGGTCGAAGATGTTCCCATCCTGTCGTCCCGCGCGTACATTAAGAAGATACTCGCTCTCCAAGCCTTTTACCTACAGGACGCCCAAGCCCCATGAACCACCCAAAAAAGATCGACGCTCTGTTGAGTCTTTTGCAAGACGAAGATCGTCAGGTGTCCTCTATGGCAATGGAAGAGCTGCTGCATTTGGATAAGGACGTCGACCAACTCCTCGCAGAACTGCAGGAAACCGACAACCCGATCCTCCGCGGCCGCATCCACCAATTGAGCTGCATCCTGAAACTGCGCCGGGCGCGCACCGCATTCATCGACAGCGTGCGCGATAACAGCGTCTCGCTCTGGGAAGGGCTCCAGGCCATCAACTATCAGTTCAATCCGCGCATGAACATCCATGACATCGACCGGATGGTCGAAGAACTCGACCGCCAGTTGCCGCCGCGGCTTTCCTGCGTCCGCTTAGCCTCTTTCATGCGCAAGGAAAAATTCACCTTCACTGATGAAGACTCGCTCGGCGCAGACCTCTATCTGATTGAAGACGTTCTGCTGCAGCGCGTGGGTACGCCCATCCTGTTGGCCCTTCTCGCCCAGAAACTCGCTGCCGGTCGCGACTTCCATACCAGCCTAGTCCTGCATAAGGGCCGCCATTGCCTACTGGACACCAACTGCAACCTGATCGCGCCCGCAGACAACTGGAGAGTCACCCGCCTGTCGAATAACGAACGGCTCCATCCCTGCGGCACACAGGACGCTTGGCTGACCATCCTATCACAGCTCTTCGTTTCAGCTGTCCAGGAAGGCCGCCTGCACGCCATCCACCGCGTCGGATCCATCCTGGCAAAGCTCTGCGGTGGCGAATTTTCAAAGCTTTCCTTTCCGCTCGGGAGTTAACACGATGCCTCTACGCCTTATAGCTCTTCTCCTTCTACCTGGCACCCTCTGCTTTGCCCAGGGCCAGCCAGCCGCAGGCCTTCATATTGAGTCAAACAGCCCCGAGCGCTTTGCGCTGCAGATCGAATTGCAGACCCGGAAGGCCGTCAACAGCAAGCTCAACGCCGTCACCTTCGCCCTCGAATCCAACATTATCACCCCGATTCCGCCACAGCGCAACACCCACGCTCAAGTAGAGCAGATGATCGAAGCCCTCGCCGAAAGTCGCGTGGAGAAAGAGTATCCCCGCGGCTTTCACGAGCAGATCAAGGAAGAAGCTGCAGCAGTCTACAAGATGTGGGAAATCGGCGACACCGTAAAGATTTCGTTCCGGCATCATGCTAGAGACAAAGGCCGCCTTGGCCGTCTCGAGGCCAAAACCTCCACAAGAGTCATCGTCAGCAGCATGCCGGTCGCCAAGGAGGATCTTCATCCCGAGAACTTGGCACGCCTCTACGTAAACGACCATGAGGAAGCAATCCAGCGCTATATCCGCGTCAAAACTGACGCTTTCACGCGAGAACGGGAGCGCCGCCTCAAGCAAATCATCGCTGAACTGGAGACCAGGATGTGGCCAGAGAACGAGTTCGAGCAGCAGGCTAATAATAAGTGGCGCGCCAGAAAAGTTGTCTTCGATGAAGTGTACAGCAAGAAGTGGCAGAGCGTCTATCGCCAACTCCGCCCCCAGTTTCAAAAATCTATCTACGAAGCAAACGGCGGCGTATACGATGAAATCAACAGCGTCTGGACCTTCCCGGACGCAGACGAAGGCGCTCCCGTTGTCCGCCTGCGCCCTCCCCAACGGCCCGAATCTCTGTCCTTGCTGGCGCGTTTCAGACGCCTTTTTCTCGGAGATGCCGCGGACCAGCCTGGAGAGTTCGAGCCCGAGTCTGGGCAAGCTGATGGCGGATTCACCGCGGCTAACATCTTTGACGACACCGACATTGCGAACGGTCGCGGTGCCAGTGCGCCTGCGGTCAGTTCCGAGGACGCCCCGCCCGAAGAACCCGCAGAGGCCGAAACCGAGACCACGGACGGCACTGGCATTGAACCCGTTAACGACCTGTACGAAGAGTAATACCTATCAGCTCTGACAAGCGCCCAACCGCGCCCCAAATGTGGCTACAAGCCCCCCCGCTGGAAATCAGCGCCTGCACCTGGCAAGCCGAACACTCGGCCACCAGCATCATCGGCCCTAGCGCCCTAACTCTGCATGACCGCAAGATTCTTGAGGACCTGCATAACTGCATCGGTGAGACACGTGACACCTTCGCGCTTGTGGACCAACTGCGTAAGTTTACGCGCAACAACGCCGACGTCATCCTCTCCCGCGGCCGCCTTCCCTTTGGCGCCGAAGTACGCCTGCGCTACACCCATCGCTATTCCGACGGCTTCCTTCGTCTGGTCAGTGACCTCCATATTCCCAAGGGCGTCTCACTTCGCAAAGAGATCCAGCTCGGCTCCTTTACAGCCGTCGGGCCGTGGCCCGAATACCAGGTATTGCGCAGTTCGTCACTTGGCCTAGAACTCTCACCGCGGCAAGAGCTGCCCGCCGCAGGAATCGTGCTTACAGACACCATCTCCTGCGTCCTTTGGAACGGATCCACCTTCATCGAGTTCGGGATTGGCGCCGATCTTTGGCGGTGGGCCGAAGGCATAGGCGACTGCCTGCCTGGCTCAGTCACCCTGCGGCCTGCAGAAGACGGCGTAACCGTAGAACGACGGCTCTGCCAGGCCCTG
>DMTJ01000567.1 GCA_003477185.1 Lentisphaeria bacterium | reverse complement strand
GCGCTGGCACATCTCGCTCTCCACCTGGTTTCGGGATTACGTGTACATCCCACTTGGCGGGTCCCAGTGCACAGCCTTGCGTAATCACTACAACCTCTGGCTCACAATGATACTCTCAGGCCTGTGGCATGGTGCCGCTTGGCCCTTCGTGATCTGGGGCGCATGGCATGCAGCCGTTCTCTCCGCAGAGCGAATCACTGGCCTACACCGACGGTTCACGGGTCCGATCGGGCTGTGCTTTCGGCGGGCAGTCACGCTGTTCGCAGTCTTTATTGGCTGGGCGATCTTTCGTGCAGAGTCGCTGGCGCAGGTGAGAGATGCCTTCATGGGAATGGCCTTTCTACGCGATCCGCCCACCGCGGGCGTGCTGATCGACATGTCCTGGCTGACCTATGCCATTCTGATAGGCTTTGTCCTGATGCAATTCGTTCATGGAATTGCCGGGCGCCTGACCGAGGCGACTCGGGAACGAATCCTGCATTGGCTGGAGCCGCCGCTATTCGTCGCACTCGTGCTGGCGGCAATTTTTCTGCGCGGGCCCGGCCAACAATTTATCTATTTTCAGTTCTGATGGGCACGAGATGAATACGGCAAATGATCCCCTTTACACCGCGCCCCCCGCAACTCGCGAGAGTTGGGTGCGCCTGATCGTGACCCTCTGTGCGATTACGCTTGCCGTTGCTACAGCGGGCTACATTCGCGCCAGACAAGACGCCAAAGCTCCAGATCAACTCACCAACGTCCAGCAGCTCTTCCAGTTGAAAACTTTCGCTTCTTCCAGCCATGATCTGGTGCTCGTGGGAGACTCCCGCGTCTATCGCGGCGTCTCGCCGGATGCGATGCGAGACGTCCTGCCAGAACTCCGGATTCTAAACATGGGCTTTTCCAGCGGTGGGATGAGTGATCCGCTGCTCGCTGCCGCGCAGGCAAAGCTGGACCGCGCAAGTTCACAACAGACCATCGTCCTGGGTGTAACCCCATTCTCTCTGACTCCGGAGGCGGTAGCAAACGAGCACTGGCATAGCTGTAATCGCCGAGGTCCCGGGAGCGCCGTGCAGCACGCCGGTCTGCGGTCTGCACTTAAGGCATTTCGCCCCGTAGTAGAACCGCCGATTCCCGGTGTGCCATCTCCGAATTCAGCTCAATATCTGCAAAAATATTATGCCGATGGCTGGGTGGCGAGCAAGATGGTGCCGCCGCAGCCGCAGAGCGCTCTGCGCCAGTACCAAGACAATTTCTCGCGCTCTCAAGTAGACCCCGCCGTGCTCGCGGCGCTTTGCCAGAAAGTGACCACCTGGCGGGAAGCCGGGATCCGTGTCTTCGCCTTCCGACCGCCGACCACGGACGAGATGGTGGAGCTCGAAGACGAGCTCAGCGGCTACGTCGAGGAAGATGTGCGCCAGGCCCTTGAAGCAGCGGGTGCAGATTGGCTCGATTTTTCTGGCGAGTTCTACCTCAGTTATGACGGGAGTCACCTGAGCAGCGATGACGCGATCCGCTTTTCTCAAGATTTGGCAAAGCGAATTTCCTCGCGATATCCTCGCTGAGCCAGCAGCCTTTCCTTGCGCGTGTCCCGTGGGTGACTACAGTCCGGGCATGCCTGCTAAATTCTTGCTCTTCGTCTTGGTTTCCATTCCTGCTCTCTGGGCGTGGGAAACTGTCACCCCGGAAGATCCGTACCCCGATCTACTGGCGGAACGTCGGCTGTATCCAGATGTTCGGGCACTCTGGCAGGAGGGCCCTTTTCCAGAGCGAACGTTTATCTTTTGGCTGCCGCACAAAGTCGCCACGAGCGAGGATCTCGAGTCTCAACGGTTACACTTCTCGCTGGCGGATAATCCCTTTATGCGCTCACGCATCGTCTGGGAACTCGGCGAGTGCAAGAATCGCCAGGCGTTGTCGGTGCTAGAAGAGCAACTCGCTCGCGAGACGGACCTGAAAGTCGTACGGGATATTTTGAACACCTTCCACCGCTTTGGCGCCGAGGTCGAGATTCCGAATCTACAGACCTTTCTACAGCAGAGTGACTGGTACTTGCGGCGTGCCGCAGTGCGCGTCGGTGCCAGCGCCGGGTTGCTGGACTGCGCTGCCCTGCAGGCATTCACCACTGACCCGCAGCCACATGTGGCCATAGCCGCCTGGAAGGCGCTCGTAGACTGCGAGCCCCCAAAACTTGCCGCTGTTTGGCAACAGCCGCTTACCGGGAACGATGCGCAGTTGATCGGCATCGCCCTGCAAGGACTGGCACGCTCACCAGACCGCGCAGAGTTAAACGACACAGTCACGCACCTGGCCACTGCCCAATCACCTGCAGTGCGTGGACAAGTTGCGAAGTTCGCAATCCAACCAGGCGAGTTCGGCGAACAACTGCTGCGCACGCTAAGCCAAGATGCGAACTCCGCAATTCGGGCGTTGGCGGCGGACGCCGGCGGCAGGCTCTCATCGGACGCTGCGTTGGAAGTGGTGCTGGCTTTGTTGGTGCACGACCCAGAGCGGGATGTGCGACTGGCCGCGTCAAAGTCCTTAGGCTTCTTCAATGTTCCGGTCGCGCGAGACGCGCTGATGAATCTGACCGGTGACCCTGAGAGTGCTCGCGTGCGGCGCGCGGCGGCCGACGCCCTGATGAAGCACAGCCGGGATGCAGTCGATACGCTCTGCGGTGCCTTTATTGACGACGACAACGAGCACCGCCGCTTCCACTGCTTTCGGATCTTGCGCGCCATCCAGTCCGCGCAGTATGGCTCGCAGCTTGCTGCCCGCTTGCCAAAAGAGAGCGGTGAAACCCTCGCGGCCTTGATCGACACCGTCAGGTTGGCTGACTACAGAAAGGCAAAGGATGCGTTGCTGGCCCATACCGAGACCGATGACGCAGCCACACAGATTGCACTACTAAAGGCTATTTCTGCGCTGCAGTTCACGGAGGGTTTGAGCTGGGCGCGGGACCACGCCGTAAGCATGGACAATGCCACTGATGTGCGAGTGACCGCACTGCACACTCTTGGCGCGCTGAGAGACCCTGACTGCGCAGCGACCATCATGGCGATTTTCAAGCAGTGCAACCTCGACGACACAACCTCGGGAGCAACACGCGCCGCCGCTGCCTGGGCCGCCTCACGCCTGCCAGAGACGTCGAATGCCCTGCGCACGCGGATGCTCAACCACGTCCGCCGCCCTGTTCTCAAATCACCCGAAGGCCCGATGTTCGACATGGCGATCGCCCGGGTGGCCTGCACCTTCGCACTCATAGACCTAGCCAAGGCCGAGCACGGCAATGCCGCCCTGAGCGCCCGCAAAGCGATTGCTCAGCTCCGTGTCGATCACAAGGCACCGGACGCGGCCAAGATGCAGATTGGCCTGGTGGAGAATCTCTACGGGTATCAGGCGCAGCAGTATTGGGATAACGGGCCGGTCACGCTGACCGACTTTCCTGTTTCACGATATACATTCAGCCTGCAGAGGCTCAGAAAATTAGGACAGCGATAAGCGCAGGAGGCTTTCATGGCTCTTTGGAGTGGACGATTTTCAGATAGACCCGACGACTTGGTGATGCAACTCAGCGAGTCGGTTTCATACGATAAACGACTTTATGCCCAAGACATCCGTGGCACCAAGGCACATGTCTCGATGCTCGCGCGTCAAGGGATTGTCAGTCAGGATGACGCCGACGCGATCTGCCATGGCTTGGATGCCATCCAAAAGGAAATCGAAGCAGGCGAGTTCACTTTTGACATCGAGCTGGAAGATGTCCACATGAACATTGAGTCGGCTCTTATTCGCCGGCTCGGCGATATTGGCGCGCGCGTGCATGCCGGGCGCAGCCGCAATGACCAAGTCGCCACCGACATGCGGCTTTATTTACGAGAGGAGGCCGCCAACGTCCGCACCCTGATCCGTGGCGTACAGCGCGCACTTGTCGGCGTCGGTGAGCGCTATAAAGACGCGATAATGCCGGGCTTCACCCACCTGCAGTACGCCCAGCCTGTGCTCCTAGCCCATCACGTACTAGCCTACGTAGAGATGTTGGAGCGGGACCATCAGCGCATCGGCGAGTGCGCTGCAAGAATGAACAGCCTGCCGCTTGGCTCAGGCGCGCTCGCGGGCTCGAGCCTGCCGCTTGATCGCGAGTCGGTCGCCAAGGACCTCGGATTTTCCTCGGTCTCGCAGAACAGCATGGACGCGGTCTCCGATCGAGATTTCATGGTGGAAATGCTGGCAGACCTCTCGCTGCTCATGATGCACATGTCTCGCCTCTCCGAGGATCTAATCTTCTGGGTCTCGCAGGCCTGTGGTTTCATTCAGCTTGGCGATCAATTCTGCACCGGCTCCAGCCTGATGCCCCAGAAGAAGAATCCAGACATCTGTGAGCTCACCCGCGGCAAGACCGGACGTGTTTATGGTAGCTTGGTCGGCTTGTTTACTGTCATGAAGGGCTTGCCTCTGTGCTACAACCGCGACATGCAAGAAGACAAGGAAGGGCTGTTCGACGCGCTTGACACCGCCCGTCTCGTTCTGGCCACCTATGCGCCCATGCTGGACACCCTGCAAGCAAACGAAGAGCGCATGCTAGCTTGCGCGAGTGATCCCATGCTGATGGCTACCGACCTAGCCGAATGGCTGGTGGCAGACGGCATGCCATTTCGGCAGGCACACGAGCGGGTCGGCAAGCTGGTCGGTTGGTCGCAGGCCAACAATGTGCCGCTGGACCAGATCCCGCTGGACCAAATGCAGGAATTGATTCCCGAAGCACGGCAAGAGTGCCTGGCCTTGTTTGACCCGTCACGCAGCGTACACGCCCGCGACCTAGTCGGCGGAACGGCCCCAGCCCAAGTCCATGCGCAACTCGCGTCCTGGCGGCAAATCTTCGACAGTGAGTGAGTACCCGGAAGCAATTGATCGCTTGACCGAGACCCTAAACGGTCTGCCAGGCATTGGTAAACGCAACGCCGAACGCCTGGCAATGGCACTCTTTGGCTGGAACCAGGATCGGCTTGCGGACTTCGCAGAACAGGCAGCCAGTCTACACGAGCGGGTTTTCACCTGTGAAGCCTGCGGACACCTTGCGGACGGCGAACGCTGTCGCTACTGCCTGGACCCGACCAGAGACCCGGCGGTCATTGCCGTAGTCGAGGATGCCAAACAGGTCATTGCCATCGAGAAGAGCCACATGTTTCGTGGCCTCTATCACGTGCTAGGAGGAAAATTCTCGCCGCTGGACGGGGTGGAGATTGAGGATTTGAACGTGGAGTCCCTGTACGAACGGCTTGACCAAGGCAAGGTCCGGGAAGTCATCCTGGCGACTAGCCCCGATGTGGACGGAGAGGCGACAGCCTCGTACCTGGCGAACCTGCTGGCAGAACGATTTCCCCAGCTCTCGCTTTCACGGATCGCCACCGGCCTGCCAGTAGGCTCAGATCTGTCGTATGCGGACTCCGCCACCATGGCCTCGGCGCTGTCCTCGCGCCGCACATTCGAGACTTGAGCCCGACCATCTGAGAACCCGGAGAGTAGTATGAAGCAGCGAGCATTGGAACTGCTGGAGTCCTGTACCCAAGCCTTTGGCGTATCCAGCGACGAAGGGCCGATTCGCGCCCTGATCGCGGAGGAGCTTGGAGCTCCGATTGACTACGATAGAATGGGTAACCTCTATCATCGGCAGCCGGGGAAAGGTAAGGATGCGCCTGTCGTCATGGTGGAAGCACACATGGACGAAATCGGTTTCATGATCCGCACAATCACGCCTGACGGCTATTTGAAGTTCGTCACGCTCGGCGGCTGGTGGGGGCACGTGCTGCTGGCCCAACGCGTGCGAATCCGCACTCGGGCAGGTGACTATATCATCGGTGTGATCTCGTCCACACCGCCGCACCAACTGGGCCCGGCCCAGAAAGATAAGGTCATGAAGATCGACCACATGTGCATTGATGTCGGCGCCACGAGCGCGGATGATGTGCGCGAGCGGTTTGGGATTGATGTCGGAGACACCGCAGTGCCAGACGCACCGTTCTCTCAGCTCCAGAACCCAGATATGCTGTTGAGCAAGGCGTTTGATAACCGGGTCGGTGTCTCGATGATGATTCAGACCGCTGAAGAGATGCGCTCACGCAAGCACAGCGCCAAATTGGTCTCTGTGGCAGCCGTCCAAGAAGAACTCGGCACTCGTGGCGCCCAAGTCGCGGGCCGGGTGTTGCAGCCTGACGTGGCGATCGTGCTGGAGGGACCACCGGCCGACGATCTCCTGGGCATGCCCGTAGCTGAGCAACAAGGTGCCTTGGGCAAAGGCCCGCAGCTGCGACTGATGGATCCGACCGCAGTGATGAACCGAGGCCTGGTGGATTTCGTGCGGGACGTGGCAAAGGCAGAGGACATTCCACTGCAGCTTGCTGTCCGCAACAGTGGCGGCACGGATGCTCGCGCCCTGCAAGTGCATGGTCGGGGCGTTCCGACCATCGTCCTAGGCGTACCAGCCCGCTACATCCACACCCACAACGCCATGATCCACCTGGAGGACTACCTGCAAAGCGTGCGCCTACTTATCGCCGTGCTTGAGAAGCTTGATCGCAAAGCCGTCGAGTCATTCTTTACGTTTTAGATACAACAGCAGACACGGACTGCCCGAGGGCCGAAGGTCCCCCGTAGGGAACGACAGAGCACGCCGAGTTGGATAGGGGGTAAGCGCATGACGCTTTTTACTTGGAAGTTGGGACTTCTCTGTTCGCTGTTGGAAATTAAAATCTATTTCGACGTTCTAACGTAGCTACCGTCCCAGTCTTCGGGCGGGGGAGTCTCTTGGTAGGTGACGACCCACTCGCGCAGAGCGCTACCCAGCGAAGGCGCACGATGGAGAATCCGGCTGATCGCACGGGCTGTGTTTATTCGCTGTAGCGCCGAATCATGACCACGCCAAAAATCGTACAGGTGACCCCCATGAGCACCAAACCGACGACGGCTGCGGCAGCCAAAATCCAGACGGGTGAATCCAGTGAGTTCCGACTAAGTGAGCCGATTAAAACGCCGAATAAAGGTCCGATCAATGCAGCAAAACAAAGGCCATGCATTGCGAGCTTTGCCTTGGGATCTGCGGAGATAGCAAACCCCAGCCAAACACCGACCGCGGCAACAAATGCCGCACCGAGCCCTGCTCCAGCCAGCCCGATGCTGATGATATGGACCGCGATTTCAGTCGGGCCCG
Organism: Lentisphaeria bacterium; assembly: GCA_003477185.1. Taxonomy (GTDB): domain Bacteria; phylum Verrucomicrobiota; class Lentisphaeria; order JABSQK01; family UBA12247; genus UBA12247. The sequence continues at coordinate 10,594 of DMTJ01000567.1, read as the reverse complement.
GCCCCTGTGCGCCCAGGCCCGCTGCAATGTACCCGATCGCAGCCCCGGAAATCGCACCAGACAGCGCCCCAAGAATTCCGCCTGTGAAGACACCGCCGCCGACGCTGATCATTGGATGAATGTGGAAGTGGTCGCTCATGGCTCAGCGCAGTGGGAGTGAGTAGATGATGGACCGGTTCCCTACAGAATCGGTCGCGCGATATTTCAGCAGAGTCCGCTTCAGTAGCGCTTTCTCAATCGGGCCGTCGTACGGGCGAAAGTCGCGATCATTCAGCTGGTATTCGATCCCGGCCACGCCGCTATCGTCGGTCGCGGAGATCGCAATGCTCACGCGGGTCTCGCCGAACTTGCTGGTACGCTCAGTCACTTCTGCTCCGACTGCTGGCGCCACGTGATCTACCTGGACCTGAATTGCGGTCTCCGGCCCCACCTGGCCCTGAGCGCCGATGCCCCGGGCACGTACGGCGTGTGCTCCAGCATGTCCGATACACAGCGTGTCCACATACTCGAACGGGCCGCCATCTAGGCTGACTTCGACACCGATCACGCTGGTGTCCGCAGCTTGTGGCCCCACCGCAATCGTGTGGCGTTCACCGACGAGGTAGGCCTGGCTTTCGTTTGCCAAGATTGCAGCCTCATCGTGCCCCGTTACGACAAAAGCAACCACAAGATCGGGCTGCACACGAATGGTCCCGGTGGACGGGTAGCTGCTCAGGCCATGGGTGTCAAATGCGGTCAAACGCCAATTCACTGTCTGGTGGTTCTCGATCGCGCCAACTGTGCTTTCCGTCCCCACCGTCATGACGTTCTGCAGGTAGGTCCGAAAGGCCGGCCCCCGGGCGACTTCGACTTGGTAGTGTGACGCGCGCTTATTGGCCCCCCAGGCCAGCGACAGCCAGTGCCGCGCCGTGGTCTCGCCAGGACTGTTCAGCGCAGGCGCGTTCATCAGCGGAATCGGGCCAAGACGATGCGCGTGGCTAGAGAATCTTCCCCGGTGACCGAACACGACGCCTTCGCCAGCAGCGACCACGATCCCATCTTTCAGAGTGACTGAGCCCTGCCAGACAGACAGCCAGGTCATCTTTCGCAGGGGATCAGTGCGCAGCTGGATATGAGCAGGTAGGTGGACCTTACCAATCATTTGGTCGGTCTCGATCGTCACCGCGGACGCCACGTTTTCTTGCCGGGAGAACTGCCCATCAATGCGCCCCTCGGCCAGTTGTAGACGTAGCCAGCGGCGGTTGTCCCGCTGGTCACGAAAGATGGATTTCACAAAGAGCGAGCTGCCTTCCAACACCCGAATCAAGTCCTGCCCAGGCGTAGTGATATCGATTGCAGCCCCGCCTTCGGTCTCGATAAAGCGGCTGCTGACGATTCGCTGGCCCGACCTGACGGGCTCGGAGCCGTCGTCGCTGCGAGTGCTCACCACACCAGTGAGCCAGGAGGCGATCGCGTCTTCCTGAATGCAGGCGCGCTCGTTTGCTTGGAATTGGGCGATGCCTGCTTCGTAGACTGCTTGCTTGGCTTGATTGGTGGCATGTGTGTAACCGCCGTGGCTCCGCGTCGCGTTAGCCCGGACCAGCGTGGCGCGGGCCGTGGCTAGTTCTGCTGCTGCATAGGTCTCGGCCCCAACGGCCTTGGCAGCGTCAATCTCTATTTTGGCGAGTCCAAGCGCAGTGATCGCTGCTTCGCGCTCGACGCCTGGGATGGCAATCCGCATCCCGGCCTTTGGCGCAGGCAGGCTGCGCCACTTGTTAAAATGCTGGAGTTCAGTAACTGCGGCGGCATCGCCGAGAGTCTTTTTTGCGATTTCCGCAAACGTCTCGCCCTGGCTGAGGACGTAGACCGCTGGCGGTGCATCCGCCCCGCTAAAAAGACCGACCAGCAGTAGGCCGCAAAAAAATCGTTTCATCGTGCACTCCACATCCCAAACTAAACCAATTCAGTAAGATACGCCGCGCCTAGGTAAATGAAAGCGGAACATGGGCGACTATCAGCTGTGCCAGACCGTGTGTGATTTAGGGAGCGCGTAGGCGATTCAAGTTGCAAAAACGCGAGTGATCATGAGGGCCAGATACACGTACCAGATCTCAGAGTCAGTCATCCAGTAGAGCAACCAACATGCCGCGACCAGTGCCAGGAAAGGCCCAAAGACAGGCAGCAGCGCAGTCAGGCTAGCCACATCAATGACCCAGGCAAACTGAATGCGCTCGAGCTCGATTCTCACCAATTCCAAGACAAGTGCAGCACCAGGGCGAAACCTCCCGCTGCCATCTGCCACCAGCTCAGCTCAACTCAATTTCAGCAAACACTAGGCGTCAGCACGATTGATCTGCGCATAGATGTTGGCGATGTTACGTGCGTCATCGCTGCCCCGGTGGTGGGTTCCGGCAAGCTTCAGCCCTAACTGGCGAAGCGCCGCGTTCATTCCGAACTGCCTCTTGCTGCCGGTAGACCGCAACAGCTAGGCCTTTACCTTCGGATGCTTAAATGGTGGCGTCGGGATCTAATGAAACGCGCAGTCCTGCTTGAGCTAGTTCAGGTCATACGCACCCCATGAGCCGAGAACGGGCGACCCGCAGGATTCGAACCAGACCAGAGACGCGGAGAATGCCTTCGCAAAAACCGGCGCGGCATCGACACCCAGCTGCTTAATGGTTGTCATGCTGGTGCAAAACTCGGTTAAATTCAGGTCTCGCACAGCCCTAAAGGTCGGAAACTCGTTTAAAGCGGTATAACTTCCAGGAGCCACCAGCACGGCGCCGATCTCAATGATCTCCATTTCGTGTCTGGGAACTGTCCCGCTGTCACAGCAGGTTGCTTCCTGGTCTACAATTACTGTTTTGCTTATTCTTCTTCGTTGGTTAGCAGGCGGGACAGGTCGGATTCGAGATCTTGCACGGCACGCCCTGATAGCCGAGGCGCTCCACCCTAGCCCATCGAGCCGCCCCCGCCCCCCGATTTCCATCCGGAGCGGCTACGTTGGATTATCCCTACGGGATACCAGAGAATTTCACGGCTCCCCTTCCCGGAGGGGTGCCAGAAAGAAGGCACCCGATGACTACGTCCTGGCGACAAACGAAACCCATACCGTGCGTGAGTTTGTCGATCTGGCATTTCGTGAACTCGGGATGGAGTTAGAGTTTGTCGGAGAAGGTGTGGAAGAAAAGGGAGTCGACCGGCGCAGCGGCAAAGTGCGCGTCGCCTTGAATCCTTGCTATTTCCGCCCTACGGAAGTAGAATTTTCTCATTGGCAATCCGGCCAAGGCCAAGGCAGAACTTGGCTCGGAACCCAACACTAAATTCTCCGAACTGGTCGCTATCATGACGCAGTCGGATCTGGCACTCATTGGAAAACAAAGCGAATGAAAATTGCAGAGAATACCCGAGTTTATGTCGCTGGTCATCGTGGCATGGTCGGTGGCGCCGTCGTACGTCGCCTCCAAAAGGCAGGCTGCACTACGACAATCACGCGCACGCGTCAGGAACTCGACCTGCTCGATGACCGGGCTGTGGCGCAGTTCTACCAGGACGAAAAGCCGGAAGTTGCGGTCATCGCAGCAGCTCGGGTCGGGGGTATAATGGCCAACAGTACGTATCCTGCGGAGTTCGCACGGGAAAACCTCGCGATTGCGCTCAACACCATCCACCGTGCCTATGAGGCCGGCGTGAAGCGCCTGCTGTTCCTCGGCAGCTCCTGCATCTACCCCAAGGAAGCGCCGCAGCCCATCGAAGAGGAGTCATTGCTCACCTCTCCGTTGGAGGCGACCAATGAGGCCTACGCCATTGCGAAGATCGCAGGGATGAAGCTGTGTCAGTTCTATCGCAGCCAGTATGGCGTCTGCTATCATGCCTGCATGCCGACCAATCTCTATGGCCCGGGCGATAACTATCACCCGGAGAACAGCCACGTGCTGCCGGCCCTGATGCGGCGCATCCACGAAGCAAAGGAGTCTGGCGCCAGTGAGGTCTTGGTCTGGGGCACCGGAACACCGCGACGCGAGTTCATGCACGTGGATGATCTGTCGGAGGCGATCTTCACCCTGCTTCAAACCGAAGATCCGCCAGATTGGGTAAACCTGGGTAGCGGTGCTGATGTCTCAATCGGCGAGCTCGCGTTGTTGATCAAGGACGCGGTAGGCTTTGAAGGCGAGATTAGCTTCGACACCGAGAAGCCCGATGGCACCATGCGGAAGCTGATGGACAACACCAAGATTTTTGCAACTGGCTGGAAGCCCCAGATCCCGCTGCAGGCAGGAATCGAGCGCACCTATCAGGAGTTTCTCGCTGGCTTGGAGAGCGGAGAAATTCGAATTCGCTAAATGCCGGGCTACTGGATCAGCTTGAATGCCTCGGTGATGTGTGTAAGGTTCCGTATTGCAAACTAAAATCATGGGAGAAACGGCATGACTGAGACAATCAAGAATTTCGCGCTGGACAAAGGGTATGGAGTCGCCACAGCGATACTTGTCCTAATTATTGGCGGCATGGTAATAGGCTGGGCTTTGACCCAATGCAGAAAGGCGATGGATCACTCGGACAGGTTCGACGAGCTGTTGAAATCGCTCTGCATGAGTGTCCTGCATAAAGTGCTGTGGATCATGGTGCTTATGGTTGCGTTGCGGCAACTGGGCGTAGACATGGCCCCCTTTATCACCGGCCTGGGTGTATCCGGCTTCATTCTTGGCTTCGCCTTCAAAGATGCGCTCGGTAATCTGGCCGCTGGCGTCATGATCTCGATCAACCGGCCATTTAGAATCGGTGATCTGATCGAGACCGCCGGACAGCTGGGCGTCGTGACCGCACTGGATCTGATGGCTACCAGTATGAAAACCGGCGACAACAAGAAGATCATTATCCCCAACAACTCCATCTGGGGTGGGGCAATTACCAACCACAGCGCAAACGACACGCGCCGCGTCGATATGGTCGTAGGGATTGCTTATGGCGCCAATATCAATCAAGCGAAGGAAACTATTTCTGAGACCTTGAAGACCATCGCTCCGATCCTGTCCGCCCCTGCGCCAGTCATTGAAGTGGTCCAGATGGCCGATTCATCGGTGAACTTGGTCGTGCGCCCTTGGTGCAAGACACCAGATTATTGGGCGGTTCATTTCGAGGCCCACCAGAAGCTAAAAGAAGCGCTGGACAAAGCCGGAATCGAGATCCCGTTTCCACAACTGGATGTGCACACAGCGGCCTAAGCTGGCGGCACCTCCTCCCCCGGGGGCTCCCTGCCTCGCGCAGGTAGTTCCCGGCGGGAACTCTGCCCGCCACTAGCGGCCTATGCGATCGCCAGGACTTGCAAGCACTCGCGAAACAGGAAATGGTATATCAGGCAAGTAACCGGGAGTAGAGCGATGAAGACAGAGTTCACGTAATGGCGGGGATCTCCTGTTGAGTGTCGACTTTGTCCCCACCGTTCTGGATATCTGCGGCTTATCGCCACCGGCCGGGGTGCAGATCGACGGACTCTCTCTGCTGCCACACCTCACTGGCAAGGCAGACAGCGCTCGCGACGACCTCTACTTCGAGTATGGCTTCTCACGAGCTGTCCGGTTCGGCTCCTGGAAGTACATCGCCGTGCGCTACACGCAGGACCACTACGAGCGCATGAAGGCTGGCGACCTCACCGAGGCACCCAACCTCAATGACCTACGCCTGCAGGACTAGGGCTGCATCAACGGCCATGCCTTCGCCCATTGCCTCGAGCCGGAGCAGCTCTACGACCTCGCTGCCGATCCCTGCGAAACCAAAAACTTAGCAGCGGCCCCCGAACATCAGAGCGTATTGCAGATGATGAAGGAGCGCCTGAAGGCCCACACGGACTGCTTCAGCCACCCATTCCCGGCAGACGCCGATCCGTTTCACTGCAGCGCGGAGTTTGACCAGCGAATCGCCAATACCGAGGCGATCGGCGTCGACCACATCCCGTGGTATCACAACGCCAACACAACCGCCCGGGTCTGGCCTCCGAAGCTATCCTGAAAATCCTCAATTATTATCCAACAGCCCACAATGGACCAGCACCATGATCACGGGCGCGCTGGGATCACCGCTCTGCCATTACCGCGCCAAGGGTCGATCAACAGCCTGGCAAACCAGACGTCTCCGAATGTATCGGCATTGCATGGCGTGAGCCGCAACTCCTGGCAGCCTGTCGAATCGAAACGAATCAGCCCAGCGCGCACTTCTCGATAGCGAAGGCGACTCCGCCGTCCGTGTGCCGCATGGTCGGACATGCCGGTCTCAAGCGCGACGAACTGCAACTGGTCATCGGCCGACTTGAGTAACCATTCGGAGCCCTCCGCGGCCACATCGCACGCGTACTCGAGGATCACCAAGTAGAGCCCTGCCTCGAGGACATCCACCTGCCACGACGCGTAGCAGTCCGGGCTCTCCCAGTCCTTCAGATTCTGCTGTGCCTTCCATTCGCCGAAGGTCTCCATCCACCTGAGCTCCTCCAACGAAACGCCATGCGTAGTCTGCGCGTACTCCGCTGGGACATTCAAGGCATGCTCCCCGTCGATGATGAGTTCCTCGTGCAGAGCCTTGGGTTCGCCCTTGCAGGCCACCTGAATCACGGTGCCGATTGCAGCACGTTCCCACTCTGGGAGATCGATGGTAACCAGATCACGTTTCTGGTTAAAGGGGATAGGGACGTCATTGCGCAAGAACGTCACACTTTTGACAATGCTTCCCATGGCGGCCAATGTCAGTCGACCGCTGGCGGGGCGTCTGAATATGTGCAGGTAGAGGTTGTCCCCCTTCGTCGTGCAATCACCCCAGCTGAACGGTGGAAACGGCGATGGCCCAGTTCCATAGATGGCCTCGCCATGCCCGCGGATCCAATCACCAGCCTCTGTCAGGCTGGTGCAGGCTTCCTCGGGAATGTCGCCAGTACCATCAGGTCCCACATTGAGCATCAGGCGGCAGCCGCGCGCAGCAACCCGCACCAGCGAATGAGCAATTCTGGCTGGTGACTTCCAATGGGTGTCATAGTAGGCGTAGGCCCAAGAGTTGTTGGTGGTGTCGACGCACTCATAGGCACCGCCATCTGTGGGAGTCTTGGTCGGGAGCTCCATGTCCCCCAGCCCGGAATAGACTCCCAGCCCGTTCCCGACTCGACTGTTTACCAAACAGTCCGGCTGCAACTCGTGCACCAGGTCGACCAAACGCTGCGAATAGCTTGCCGCCATCCCACCCGGTGTGTCGAACCAAACGAGATCGATCGGGCCGTAGCCGGTCAGCAATTCCGTCAACTGCGGCACGACCTTGTCGTCGAAATAGCGAGCAAAATCCGGGTCGCGATCCGCGGGCGGGCAGAACGTGGACCCGCCATCAGGCTCAGTCCAATCCATATTCTGCGAGTAATACAACCCCAGCGCAATCCCTTCCTCCGCGCAAGCATCTGCCAGTTCGCGCAGCGGATCTCGTTTAAACGGCGTCGCCTTTGTAATCGTGAAGTCGCTCACCTTCGAATCGAACATCGCGAAGCCTTCGTGGTGCTTCGACGTGATCACGATACAGCGCATCCCGGCATCCTTTGCCAGCTTCACAATCTTCTTAGCATCGAATCCGACCGGATTGAAGTCCTTGGCCAGTGCCTTGTACTCATCCACGGGAATACCAGCCATGGCAGGATGCATGATCCATTCCCCAATCCCATAGTGAGTCTTCCCTTTCCATGCTCCGCCGAGCGTCGAATAGAGCCCCCAGTGGATAAACATCGCATACTTTTCATCCACAAAACGCTGAAGACGGGGATTATCGCAGGTCGCTGTGCTAGATTGATCGCCCCAGAGTTCATCCATTTCGCCAGCACTTTGCTTGGCTACATCAGACTTGTTTGCTGAGCTTGTCATTGATCGGTCCGTTCTGCTAAAATTAGGTATGTAAAGTGTCTTGATGGCTGGGGCGTACGTCGGCGTTTTCGCGAGACTAGAGTCCCCGGGCCCGCGAACCTTAGTCTGTGCCCGCGATCGAAACCAGTGGATAAATGATAAATCCCCGGTCGTTTAGGGCCTGGCCGGAGCCCCCCCTCTCCCCAGCTTGGGAACGTAGTGACCTCTTACAGCACGAGTCATCCCACTATTGTTCTTGCATGTTTGCCGCTACGCTGCCCCCTGCAAGGAGCCCGTCTCCCTGAGGTCGGCTCGCGGGCTGTTCTTCCCCAACTGGACAGAGCTCTAAAACCCGTCTGAGCAGCCCCCACTCGACGGATTCAGACCGACTCAGCGGGTAAGCGGTTCGCCGCTCACATAGAACCAGCGCTTGTTGCGTCGGCAAAATTGTGAATGCTCGCTTAATTCGCCGACTTGGCCAGCGGCGACATAGCTCGCCGTGAAGCTGACGAAGCCGACGTTGCCCTTCTGCTGTGCATGGTGGACGACCAGCCCAAGCCACCGCTGCTGATCAATTCCTACCGCTAGATCGCGACGTAACTCTCCTGGCGACGGGTGCCGGTGCGTTCGGACCAGGTAGTCGAGATCTCGCAGGACAAACGCGGTATAGCGAGAACGCATGAGCGCCTCCACACCAGTGGCGTTGGAAGTCCCAGCGATGAGCGGACCACAGCAAGCGCCAAATGTCTTGCCGGAACCACAAGGACAGGCGGCGCTTGATTCTGAGTCGGGTTTCTGGTCAGTAATCGACATGCCGGAAACACTACCTGTTTTGGAATTCTGGTCAAGCCTAGAAGTCTGTCTCCCTTTCTCTTGGTTTGGCAGTCGCCCGCTGCACAAGCTGGGCGGGCGAGCCGCTCCGCCTTTGTCTGTGCGGCGCGGGGCAGGCGGGGCACCTGCGCTCCCAGCGAATGGGAGGGTCCGTTTGGGTCTGCCTACGGTGACCCCTTCAAAATCGTAATCGTGCCGTTCGTAGCTCGTGGATAAAACTCCCGTCGTCGCGAGAACGACCAATTTCGAGGCAACTTGTGGCCTGTTTTCGCAAAGCTCAAGTTATGCCTACCGTGTGCGGAGTCTGGCTGCAGTTGCCCGAAAGGCGTATTCAAAGCAGACGCGAGTTTATCGACGTGCTGCTAAGGCGTAGACGATGTCGCCCCTGCCGGGATAGAGCGGGGTGTTGCGCCAGCGACGCGCCTTCGGTTTGTACCACAGCGGGCGGAAAATGAGGCCCGAGGCTTCGAGCACCTCGGCTACGGCCGGGCGTGCCAGGGCGGAGTGCCGACGACACCAAAGTAGTTCCAGCCCACAAGCGGCAAGGAAGTCCGCCAAAACTCGGCCGGAGCCTTGCTGCCTTCAATCACGAGCTCGCGCCATTGCCTCGAATGGCGGAGCGAGTTCCGCCGGGACTGAATCCACGCCGTCCAACCGCGAATTTGGCAGCAGTGGAGGCGGAGACAATAACTCCGACTGAGTCACGACTGGGACGACGGGCATCGCCACCAGATTCCAGCAGCGATACAAGGTCATCGGAAATGCGGTCAGCGTGTAGCGAATGACAAACTCTCTCTGCCCCACAGAATCCGCAGTGAGCGTGCTTTTGGCAGCCATTTCGAGTCTAACCCAGTGGCCAGATCGCTAAGAAAGAGCCCGCTTTCTGGGGCTGCATGCAGATTCCAGCTGCGGGTGACGGGGCCGGGGCAAAGCGAGCATCCACGGCCAGGGTCCAAATGCCGCCTGGGGTCTCTGCCAGAGTCCACTCCTGATAGCGCTTGACGGCGGCCACGAATGCGGCGAGACCGACATGATCCTGTCCAGCTGGCAAAGCTGGGCAGCGCGGTTACTTCGGCGGGATCGTGGCGCGGGGCGACGGTCACTGTGAACTCCGTCACGGCGAGGTCGCCGCCGTCGTCGGTGACGCTTAGGTATAAGCGATCCTCGTCATTGTCGCCTAGAGCAGGCGTTAGCGCTCTCGTAGACGCCCATATCGAAGGGGCCAATGCGCCGTGGCAGGCCGTCGAAATCGGTGCGAAGGTTGCCTGGCAGGTCCTCGCTGTTACCAGCGGCGATCGCCGGGCTGTCGGCCGCGAGATGAAAGCTGTTTTCAAAGCGCAGGTCAAGGTCGCCGTCGCTGCTGAGTTCAATGAGAGCGAATTCGGAGTGAGGTCGGCCGGGAAATTCACTTGCAGCTCGAAGGCGCCGACGTCGAAAGCGAGGCCGCCAAGATGGCGGCAGACGCAAGGTCGGCGGCCGTGCTGACTGCGGCGCTGTCGCCACGGTCGATCCCGGTGGCGGCGGGCTACGGTCGGTAGTTCTCGTCGCGGCGGGGGCGCACGTCGAGCACGGCGTCGACGCCCGTGGGGCATTGAGCGCGTCCGCGCCGATAGTATTGCATCAAGTTGTCTTCGAAGTCGAACTGGTTGCCATAAAACAGTGCAGTGCGACATCGTGGTGAATTCGCCTTGGATGGCGGTGGGGATGTTGGAGACAAAGATGGAGTTGAGCAGGTCGACTGTGTCATCATGCTGGCTGAGGCCAATGCTCAGGGCGCTGCTGCCAACCGTGTGCGCAGCCACGGTGCAGTTGGCCAGTTGGAAGTAGTCCAAGCAGGAGATATCGAACCAGATGGCGGCGCAGGTCGTGCCAGCCTGGTTGCGGTCGAGTACGGAGTTATTGACCACAAGATCGCCACC
>DMTJ01000210.1 GCA_003477185.1 Lentisphaeria bacterium | reverse complement strand
CCCTTTCAGGCCACGTACGAGACAGTACATGCTGAGCAGGTTGAATACGCCAGGATCAACCGGTGTTGCCTCCCCGGCTTCGCCGCTTGACGAGGGAGGTGGGATGGTCACGACAGTTTCGGTGGCGCGGCTGTGCCCATAGGTGTGGAGCAGTTGCATGGCAAAGAGGAAGATCGAAAATTGGAACAGGAGAAAGAAGCGGTGTTGGTTAGAAATGTGCGCCTGCTCCGCAAAGCGATTAGGCAGCTCTGCGGTGACTGAACCGTAGGAATCGGTGTCGCTTTCGAGGATGCCATCAAGCTTGCCACGGATGCTGTCAGGTTTTCCCTTCACCTCTTCTTCCTCGTCATCGTCCCCGAGCACGGTATTGGCCAGGTTGGCGGTTCCTTGGAGCGTCCGTTGTCCCAGATCGGTAACCTGCCCGACGTAGACTGCGGCACTGTGGTGAAAAGATGGATAGGCAATGAAAACCAGCCCAGTGGTGGCGAGAATGGTGGTCAGGTAGACAGCAATGGCTGCCGAGCAGCGTCCCCGGCGAGGTGTCAAGCGCTGGGCGAGGGGGAGGGTGCAAGCACTGCAGACGACGGCTAGGAGAAATAATGGCAGGGAGGCAAGCGGCTTAAGCAGCGCTCCGACTGCTACCAGCCCGAAACTCACGGTAACCACAACCCAGTTGGTCTTTTCTCCTCCGGCTTCTTCGTCACTCATACCAACCCCGCTCGCTGAATGTTTATCCGCAGGCTGCTAAAGTAGATTCAACATCGTGCCGCGTCCATTGCTATGATCCGGACGGGCGATGATAGCACCGTTTAGATCAACTCATCCTCAGCTGGCCACGCCTCGCAGGCGCACGCGAACACTAAAAGTCGCCGGCGCTGTTTCCGCGTCTGCGCATTGATGGATAAGCACGGGGCGGTACTGTCTGTATGACTTGCGTATGTTCATACGAAGTCCCTCGCGTGGTGCCGCGGCTTCGCGCGACCGTTTTTGTGTCTGGATTTTAAGATGGTGATTAATATGTTTCGATTTATTCGACCGTTGCTGGTGATGCTCGCCGCCGGCTCCCTATGGGCTCAACAAGCTGATTTGAGTCTGGGCAGTACGTCTTTGTTGGGGGCGGCTAGTGGAGACAATCTTGGGGCTGATGGTGCTGTGGCGGTGGGAGATTTTAACGGGGACGGTGCTGTCGATTTGGCAATCGCCAGTCCGGGTGCGGATGCACCGGGAGGTACTCGGCCGGACGCTGGTTCCGTGGCCATCGTGTTTGGTGGCGCCGCGTTCCCAGCTGTGACCGATTTAGCCGGAACGTTTGGCGCGGTTGCCGACGTGTTGATTTACGGTGCTGGGGCGTTTGATCGTCTCGGTAGCGATGGTGGGTTGCTGTTTGCAGATTTGAATGGCGATGGGCGCGATGAGTTGGTGATCACAGCGTCGGAAGCAGATGGGCCTGGGAACGGGCGTCCTGGCTGTGGCGAGGTGTACATCATCGCTGGCCAGGTCGCTCCCCCTGTAACGATCGATCTGGCGGTGGATCCACAAGTTACCACGGTCTATGGTGCTGAGCCGGATGACCGCATCGGCATTCATGGCGCTTTAGCGGCAGGCGACTGGAACGATCAGGGGCCGGTGGATCTGGCGATTGGCGCTTACCTGGCGGATGGGCCCGGTAACAGCAGGAATGCTGCTGGCGAGGTGTATATCCTGTTCGGACGCGTTGCCTTTGACTGGCCAGCAACGCTGGATTTGGCGACGCAGGCAAGCATGAGAATTGCCGGCCATCGGGCGGGAGATTCGCTGAGCCGTGATGGGGCGCTTGTCAGTGGCGACTTGAATCATGACGGTGTCGCGGATCTCGTCGTCGGGGCGGAACACGCCGATGGACCTGATGAGCGTCGCCAACAGGCCGGCCATGTGTATGTCCTCTATGGAAGTGCGAGCTGGGGCGGACTCTACGATTTGGCAGCGACACCCGCCGATGTGACCATTCATGGGGCCAATGCAGGCGATAATCTATCAGACGGTAACGCAATTTTAGTCGGCGATTTTGACGGCGATGGTGTGGGCCCAGATAGCGGGCATGATCTGATTATCGGTGCCTCTTTTTCGGACGGCCTGTGGGAGGGCCGCAGTGATTCTGGAGCAATCTTCTTCCTACGGGGAGGAAGCCTAGCACCTGTGATCGACTTAGATTTGAACCAGGCCGATGTGGTGATTTACGGTGCCGACGCTGGCGACCGTCTGAGCGGCGATGGGAGCATGCTGCTGGCAGATTTTGATGGCGACGGCATTCTTGATTTGGCGATGGCTGCAATTTTTGGCGATGGTCCCGGTGAGGACCGCCCCGAGGCTGGCGAAGCATACGTAATTCGTGGTGGCCCAGGCTTGCCCTGGCTCCTCGATTTGGCGGTTGGTGATGCGGACTCCGTGGTCTACGGGGCGGATGCCGGTGACTTTGTCGGGCGTGGAAACGGGATCGGCGCTGGCGACTTCAATAATGACGGTTTTGCAGATTTGATTTTGGTGGGTTTTGGTGCGGATGGCCCCGGCGAGTTGCGTGACTCTGCGGGTGAGGCCTATATCCTTCGCGGCAATGTCCTGTTGCCGCCAGCACGGGACCTGCGCCGGCACGAAGAGGATTTTATCGTCTACGGCGCTTCGGCTGGGGATACGCTGGGGATCGATGGTAGCGTCATCGCCGGTGACTTTAACGGGGACGACTTTGATGACTTGCTCATAGGGGCCCCGTTTGCTGATGGACCGGGCGGAAGAAGCGGCTCCGGGCAGGCTGGCCTGATTTCCGGCTCGGAGTTTCCGCCGGCAATCAAAGTGACAAACGGGCCGCTGCCGACCGAAGTACGAATCGGTGAAACCCACACGTTCTCCTTTGATATCTTTTCGAAGGATGGGCAGCTTGCAGATTTCGTAATCACCGACCTGATTCCTGACGGCTTTCAGTTTGTGCCGGGCACCTTTGCCATCTCCACGAGCAATGCTGGCATATCCATTGATTACGTGGATGAAGCCACGAACCTCACAGATGCCCCGGGGCTTTTGACAATCGAAGTTGGAATTAATAATACCGCAGATGGCGACTTTACAAACGACCTGTTTGCGATCTCGTTTGACGTGCTGATTGCCAATGATGCGGTGAACCAGAACGAAGACGTGCGGAGCAATGTGATTAACGCGCACAACGGTCTGTTCGCCGCATTCGTCGCTCACGATATTACGATTATCGAGCCAGTGCTACAGATTCTGAAATCGGTCATTGAACCCGATCCGCTGTCCGATCTTGACGCTGGCGACCCGTTGACCTATGAATTGACGATCCAACATGCGCCGGCGAGCCTGTCGAACGCGTATGAGGTCCAAGTAGATGACGTCCTAGTGAACGCCACCGATGTCATGCTGGTCACGCAGATTCGTTCGGTCACGAACAATGGCGCCGCGATTATTCTGGACTTTGGGATCGGCGGCAACCAGCAGAGCATCAACGGTCTGTTCGATCTCCCCTTGGATGCGAGCATTGTCCTCGTGTACGACGCGGTAATCCAAAATTCGGTAGCTCCTGGTCAAGCGATTCCCAATGCCGCCCACATGACTTGGTCTAGCCTGGCTGGCTTTCAGCCAAATGAGCGTACTGGGACAATGGTCGGTGCCAATGACCACGTGGCCAGTGCCCAGGTATACCTTGAAATCACGGACCGGCCGCACGTGGACCATTTGTTTGCGCCGGCGTCCTTGACCATCGGCGAAGTGGGGCGCATGCAGCTTCGGATAGATCTCATTGAGGGGATCACGGCCAATACGGTGGTCACGAACGACCTGCCTACTGGGTTTGCGTACCTGCCGGACAGCGTGGATGTCACGGTTCCGGGACCGCCGCAACTCGAGCAGACTGTGGTAAGCATTAATGGTACTGAATTAACGATCGACCTCGGCACCGTCACTAACGTTTCCGACAACGATTCCAGCAATGACTACCTGCTAGTGGATTTCGACATTCAGGTACTGAACCACCCGTCGAACGAGAATGGTGCCCAGCGGTCGAACATTGCGCGCGTGGCCAGCGGCGGATTGCTCAATGAGCAGATTCAGGACATCAAAATCCTTGAGCCATTGCTGGATGTCACTGGCGAAATTCTATTTCCAAAACCAGCTGCAGATGTGGATGCGGGTGACTTGATTCAGTATCGTGTTGTGATCGAGCATACTGCGGATAGCAGTTCCGATGCCTTCGATGTCTCCTTTGCAAGCCTATTGAATGCGGCGGGGCCGGAACTGACCGTCGAGACGGTGCAAAGTTTTACGGCGAGTGCGGGCGTCATTATTCTCGCTCCACTCAGCGTCGCCGTCGATGACACGAGCCTTTCGGCATCCTTTGACCTGCCGCTTGGTGAATCTGTAGAAGTGATCTTTGATGTGTTGGTTTCTGGCGTGATCGCACCCGGGCAGTCGCTGCTGAATGAGGCGACTGCAGATTGGGTTTCCTTGAAAGATAGCCCGCCGCAGTCCCGCGATGGCAGCGATGGGGTTGGGGGCTTGAACGACTATGTGGCAATGGCAACCCCGACGATCAACGTAGAGCCGCTTATGCAGCCCGTCGTACAGGCTGCGCCAGGCACGTTGCGCATTGGTGAAACCGGCCATTTTTACGTGCGGGTCTGGCTCATTGAGGGGCCCACCGATCCGCTGGTCGTCACGCATCAGTTCACTGACCAGACCTTTGTGCCGGGGACTCTTAGCATCGCTTACGGAACTTCCGGGATTGTCTCAGACTATCAGAATGAGCAAACAAGTGCAACCAGCGCAACAAACAGCCTCTCCGTATTGTTCGGTCGTGTGGTGAACCCACCCGATAACGACCCGTCCAACGACTACATTGACCTTGAGTACGATGCTGTTCTTGATAATGCTCCCGGAAACCAGAACGGTGTGGACCGAATCAGTACCATTATTGCGACAGATACCGTAATCCAGCAGCAGGCTGACACCACAGTGCGGGTGCTTGAGCCCGTCCTGGAACTTGCTGCGATCGTGACCCCAGATCCCGGCACTGTCGATGCCGGTGACGTGATTACCTTCCAGGCCACCATCTCCCATACAGTCGGCAGCGGATCTGATGCCCACGAGGTCGTGTTAGCCGCGAATGTCGACACCCGCATCGGTCGCATGGCCGTGACGAACATTGTCAATACAATCGTTACAGGCGGAGCCACAGTCACCGTGCCCACAGACATTGATCTCGATACTTACGGCCTGACTGGGCTCTATGAAATTCCCGTGGGGGGGGCGATTGAAGTGACCTTTCAGGCGGTTGTCAACGAAAACGTAAAGCCAGCGGATCTGCTGACTTCCTCCAGTGTCGCCACTTGGACGTCCTTGCCTGGCACCGTCACTGGTGAGCGTACCGGTGATGACTCTGGCGGCGTGGATGATCATTTCCTCGAGGCGTCGATTGTCACGCCCGTTCGCGATGAATTGAATGCGGAGTTCGCAAGTATCCCGGATGGGATTTCGATCGGCGAGGTGGTGACGATCGAAACTTCCGCACTTCCTATTGAGGGGGTAATCCCGAACGGCAGCGTCGAGATCGACATCCCGGACGGCCTCACCTTCCAGCCTGGAAGTATTACGGTGACTCCTGCATTTGCTGCTCCGATAGTGCCATTTGACGAAGGAACTGTTGGGATCAATGGGAATACGCTCACCATCCCACTGGGTCCACTCTTCAACCCGGGAGATAACAACGTTGCCAATGATCGGATCACGATCGGCTTGGATGTCGTCGCTGTGAATCTCCCGGCTAACCAGGACGGCCGCGCCTTGACCGTCGCCGCCCGGACTTTCTTGGACGGAGCCTTGCGCGGCCAGTTGAGCCACGATATTCTGGTGACAGAGCCCGAGCTTGAGGCAGTGATTCAGACCATCGGAGCGCCCGATGCCCCGGACGCTGCGGATATAATCGGCTACGAAGTGATCGTCCGCCATGCCACATCGAGTACAGCGGCTGCATTTGATGCAGACCTTCTAGTCACAGTGGATCCAACGCTCGGTCGCCTGGTTGCCACTCAAATCACATCCATCACACCCGAGGGCGATGCCACGATTGACACGCAGCCTGTGATTGGCGGCAGCGGAAGCATTCTGCAGGGATCCTTCGATATCCCATTGGGTGGCCAGATCGCTATTCGCTACGATGCCGTGATCCAGCAGTCCGTAGCCCGTGCCGACGCCCTGCAGACCGATGCTGCGTTAGATTGGTCGTCGCTCAACAGTGCACCACCCGGCGAAAGAACTGGCGACGACGGGGAAGTCGGTCTTAACGATTACGTCTCTTCATCGCAGCACATCCTGACAGCTTCAGGCCTGCCGCGTATCGACCACATTAACCCGCCGCTGACCGGACTGGTGGGGCAGATTCTGCACTACGAGCTGCGCATTGATGTGATGGAAGGTAACACGCCGGCGGTTGAACTGCGCAACATCTTACCGACCGCACTGGCCTTTCAGCCCGGCAGTCTTGAAGTTCAAACCGGCTCGCTTGGCCTGCTGACTGGTTATGTGGACGAGGCTCAGCACCTGAGCCTGACAGGACAGGATCTCTTTGTGAATCTCGGGAATGTGTCCAATAATGCGGACAACAATCCCAACAATGATTTCATTACGGTTGAGTGGGATGTCATTGTTCTGAATAACATCTTCAATGATGACGGCACAGAGAAAACGAACATCGCCGCTGCGCACGTCGAAACGGTGCTGATCGACGTGGATGAGTTCGAGAATCTGGTGATTATTGAGCCGGATCTTACCCTGACTCATACCAAGCTCAGCCCAGCGTCAAACATAAAGCTTAACAACGGCACAGCGGTGACCTATGAGCTAGAGATCAAACACACCGCAGACAGTAAGAACTCTGCCTATGATGTGCTCATTGAGGATGTCCTCGACGGTGCCTCCGGTTTCCTGTTGGTGGACAGCATTCTGAGCACCGGCATCAGCCCCGGAGTCGTGACCATCGTGCCTACAGGAGGAGAAGGAACCGGTACCTTGACTGGTACCTACAACATTCCGCTCGGTGGTTCCGTCACGATCGTGTTCACAGCCACCGTGCAGGATGGATTTACGCCCGGGCAGTCCTTCGACTCGGTCGCCACGCTTACCTGGAGCAGCTTGCCCGGGACCCCAGTCGGTGAACGTACCGGTGCAGGTGTACCTGATCCCAACAACATTGACGACTATTTTGAGATCAGGACTGTATTCAGTGAGGGGGCCGAACCGGAAATCGGAGTCCTCGGCGGCGCGAACACCGGGCTGGCACTGTTCGCAGGGCAGCAGACTGTCAGCCTTGCTGACAACACGGACTTTGGGCAGGTTCGGCGCGGTCAAGCGGGGCCTGTTCGATCCTATACCGTCCAGAACCTCGGAGAAGGTCGCCTGGATACCACGCTTACCTTGCCAGCTGGCTATATGATCATTGATCCGTTGGCTGCGAACATCGCAGGCGGGGCCTCTGATGTCTTTACCATCCAGCTCGATTCTTCAGTCGCCGGCCAATTCAACGGCGACATCGTCATTGGCAACAACGATCTTGACGAGTCCCCTTTCCACTTTGCGGTTGCTGGGCTGGTTGTCGCCCCAAATATCACGGTGATCGGCAACGGCGAATCTATTGAAGATGGCTCGGTGGACTATTCGGTGGACGATCATACCGACTTTGGTGCGATTCGTCTGCACGAGACTCCGGTAACGCGTGTGTTCACGGTGCGCAACGATGGTGACGATCCACTCGCACTGGGGGCCGTAGGTCTGCCGCCGGGATTCGAGCTACTCAGTGACCTGTCTGGCACGCTCCAGCCTGGCGGACTGACCACGTTCGCCGTGCGCGTGGACACGGGGAGCTTGGCCGAATACACCGGTACAGTGACTTTCACCCATAGCGACGAGGATGAGAGTCCGTTCGACTTTGTCATTCATGGCCTGGTTTCGCAGCCGGAGATTGCAATCCTCGGTGGAGACACTGGGCTGGAGCTGACGAGCGGTCAGCTCACGACTGCTGCTGCCGACGGCACCGATTTGGGGTTGGGCGTGCAGGAAGGTACCCGTGTATCTAGCATATTTACGATTCGAAACGATGGCGGTACGCCGCTTACGTTGGGCCCGTTCCCGGTTACGGCACCCTTTACCGTCACGACCACTCCGCCCCCATTCCTGGGGGCAGGTGAGACTGCCGAGTTGACCATTGAGCTAACAACTGATACGCCAGGCACCTATGGCGGCACCGTCACTGTCGCAAACGACGACCCAGACGAGAACCCCTTTACGTTCAGCGTCGCCGGTATTGTTGAGCCAGCGCCCTTTGTGTTCCTGAGCGTGGTCGGATCGCCAGTGTCTGAAAACCGCGGCACCGCGACCGTAACTGCCAGCTTGTCGCAGGCAACTGGTGTAGCGGTAACCATCAACCTCAGCGTCGGCGGAACCGCGACCCCGGCGGACTACCTCATCACGGGCACCACAATCATTGTCGAAGCTGGGCAAATCAGCAACAGCGTAGATATCGTGACTACGCGTGACACGGTCA
Organism: Lentisphaeria bacterium; assembly: GCA_003477185.1. Lineage (GTDB taxonomy): Bacteria > Verrucomicrobiota > Lentisphaeria > JABSQK01 > UBA12247 > UBA12247. The sequence continues at coordinate 1,337 of DMTJ01000210.1, read as the reverse complement.
CCGATCCGGGTGAAACCGTGATCCTGGCGATCGATTCGATGATGAATGGTCGTGAATCCTCACCGCAGCAGGTGACGATCACGATCACAGACGAGTTTCCTGCGGCTGTCACTTTGTATGTGGATCAAGGTGCCACAGGCAACAACACCGGTACCTCCTGGGCCAACGCATACCTCGAGCTGCAGTCTGCTCTAGACATCGCGCGTGCTGGTGACCAGATCTGGATGGCTGACGGCACATACACGCCGGGCGCCACCCGCAGCGATAGCTTTGTGCTCATGGATGAGGTACGCATCCTCGGCGGTTTCGCAGGCAGCGAGAGTTCGCCAGATCAACGCATCGCTGGCGCGCCCACCATTCTTTCTGGGGACATCGGCGCTCCGGGAGATTTCTCAGACAACGTCTATCACGTGGTGACAGCAACCGGCCCAGGGGATGACTATATCTTGGACAGCCTCACGATTCGAGATGGGAATGCCAATGGTCCTGATTCAGCGGAGCAGATTGGCGGCGGTGTCTACCTTAATAACGCAAACCTCACGATCACTAACTCTATCCTGACAGACTCGCGGGCTCTCGTCGACGGTGGTAATGGCTGGTTCGGTGCGCTGTCTCCTGTCCTGCTCAGCGACAGTACCGTCAGCAATGGTCAGGCCAACCGTGGTGCCGGTATTTTTGTCGCTGCAAATGTTCTGCGGGGCACCAATGTCACGTTCCTTGCCAACGTCGCTATTGGGGATGGTGGCGGCCTCTATAACGGCAGTGGCACCGAACTGACCGGCGGTTCTTTCTCCGGCGACCAAGCAGCCAACGGCGGCGGAATTTTCACGGTGAACTCTGCGGCGACTCCGGATCTTTTGGTGGATGGCGTAAGCTTTTCTGGGACGTCCGTCAGTGGTGGTGGTGGCGGCATTTTCATTGCTGGCGGCACAGTCGTTGTCGATAACTCTAGCTTCGATGGCTGCTCCGCGGGCAGTGGGGCAGGGATCCAGACTAGTAGCGGTGTGCTGACGTTGATCCGCAGTTCCTTCACCAACGGCGGCGCGGTATCTGGCGGCGGTGTGCAGCTCTCAGGTGGCACTGCAACTCTCGATTCGATCTCCTTCGACGGCAATACCGCGACCCAAGGTGGCGCCTTGGCTCTGTCCGGCGGCAGCGCAACCATAAAGAACACGCTCATGACCAACAACACCGCTGCCAACGGTGGCGCGATCTATGCGGGGGCTACGCTGGCGGTCGACAACGCAACTTTCGCTTCGAACTCAGCAACAGACAGCGGTGGTGCCCTCTACATTAGCGCCGGTAACACGACTGTCGAAAACAGCATTCTCTGGTCT
>DMTJ01000611.1 GCA_003477185.1 Lentisphaeria bacterium | reverse complement strand
ACCCGCCTCCAAGGCACCAAGGAAGGCTTCATCTAATGGGTACACTTCGTGCCCTGCGTGCGCTCGTGTCGACGCAGACTCTTCGAACCGGGCGCGCTGCTCCCCGGCATCGACCAATTCTGAATAGGCGTTCGCCAGCTCTAAGCCGTTGGCGTACAACTCCCAGCGCTCGGCGACCTCGGGATTCTGCGGAGACCGCCGCGCTAGGGCTGCCAGCTTTGTGGGATAATCGATCAGAACGGTCGGGCGGCCGACCCCAAGGTGCCGCTCGATACGGTCCACAAGGAGATAGTCAAAATCGCCCTGCTCTACCGCCTGCACCGCAGAGATGTGGGTGTAGCGCCGGAAGGCCTCCTCGACGGTGAGTACCTCCCATTCACTGCCCCAAAACGCGGCTTCAGTCACGGCAAGAGCTCTGCTCACGTGCCGGAAAAGCCCTTGCGTCCTGCGTAAGATATCTCGGTAGTCGGCATTTCCTTCATAGAACTCTAGCATGCAGAACTCGCTGCGATGCCGTCGACCGTGTTCACCAGCACGGAAACACGGTCCAAGCTGGTAGATTCGCTCGGCTCCAGCCTGAATCAGACGCTTCATGTGAAGCTCGGGTGAGGTTCGTAGCCACCAACTGCCAGCCGGAATCGCGTCTATGGTGTCTTCGAGGGCTGGAATCCGAACCCGGACCGGGGTGCTGACTTCGCAGAAGCCCTGGCTGTCTAGATAGCCCCGGATCTCACGATATACGGAAGCGCGAAGCTGAAGCGACTCAGCCCTTACGGACACGTTCGCTGTATTCGCCGGTACGCGTGTCTATTTTGATCACGTCGCCTTCGTTGATCCACAAGGGTACCTGCACCTCGTATCCACTGTCAAGGGCCGCAGGCTTAAGCGTATTGGTGGCTGTATCACCTTTGGCGCCAGGCTCCGTGTACTGGATGGTCTTATCGATAAAAATCGGCAACGTAACTTCCAAAGGCAGGTCGTTGTAATACAGAATTTTGCAGGCAGCGTTCTCGACGAGAAAGTGCACCTGGTCGCCCAGCAGATCCCCGGAGATATAGGTCTCCTCGAAGGTAGAATTGTCGCTGAAGACATACTCCTCGCCGGTGCTGTATAAGTAGGTTTGATCGCGTTCTTCCAACTGAGGCTTGGCGTGGCGATCATTGGGCCGGAACGTGCGCTCCATTGTATTACCGGTGATCATATTCTTGAGCTTGGTTCTGTATAAGGCGAGACCTTTCCCCGGCTTGCAGAAGTCAAACTCTACGATTTGCCAAGGCTGGCCGTCGATCTCGACTTTCAGCCCCTTCCGTAGGTCCGAGCTATTGTACATTCTTGCTCCCCAAAATGCCTAAAATTTTTGCGACCGGGCGGCTCAGCCTTCCTGGCGCAGTGCCACTCCAAACTTGACCACATCATCTACCGAGCGCGCCGCGGTCTGAACTCGGCTTATCGCGGTGGTGACCTTGGTGATGTCGGCGTATGCATCCTGTGCCGCTGCCGCTGCCAGCGCTAACGCGTGCAGAGCATTCAGATAGATCTCCTGCGTGGGCTCTAGGTCCTGCCGGATAACCTCTTCCCAAAGCACCATGAGGAGGTGTACGAGTTTACGAAGCTCACGCTCCGTATTCGCCTCGGTCGCTAGCTGCTGAACTTTGTTCAGCGTATTGGCGAGCTCTGTAATTTCGCTGCGTAGGGTTGCCATGCGGCGGTTCTCCGATCAGTAGCGGTAATGTTCAGGCTTGAAGGGGCCGGACACGTCAATACCGAGGTAGTCCGCTTGCTCCTCGCTCAGAGTCGACATCTTAACGCCGATTCGTGCCAAATGAAGGCGGGCAACCTCTTCGTCGAGATGCTTGGGTAGAACAGTCACGCCAATCTCTCGCTTATTTTCCCACAGATCAATCTGCGCCAAGACTTGATTGGTAAAGGAAGCACTCATCACGAAGCTTGGGTGACCGGTGGCGCAGCCGAGGTTCACCAGGCGACCTTCAGCAAGGAGGTAGATGCTGTTGCCATTGGCAAACGTGTACCGGTCCACTTGTGGCTTGATCGTGAGCTTCTTCACACCGGCAAGTTCGTCAAGCTTCTCGACTTGGATCTCATTATCGAAGTGGCCGATATTGCAGACGATCGCTTGATCGCGCATATTCGCCATATGCTCTGCCGTAATGATATCTTTGTTCCCCGTACAGGTCACGTAGATGTCGGCGGTAGGCAGGGCTTCTTCGATGGTTGTAACCTGAAAGCCAGCCATCGCGGCCTGTAAGGCACAAATTGGGTCCACCTCAGTAACAATAATCCGGCACCCTAGTCCCAGCAGAGCCTGGGCGCAGCCCTTGCCAACGTCACCATAGCCACAGACCACGGCGACCTTTCCAGCAATCATGACGTCCGTAGCGCGCTTGATCCCGTCCACCAATGATTCACGGCAACCGTAGAGGTTATCAAACTTGGCCTTCGTCACTGAGTCGTTGACGTTAATCGCGGGAACGAGCAACTCCCCTGCCGCCATCATCTGATACAAGCGATGCACACCAGTAGTGGTCTCCTCGGAGACGCCACGCCAGCTGGAAACCATATCGTGCCAGAAAGTAGGATTCTCCGCCAAGCGCTCTTTGATGACGCGGTGAACAATGGCGAGTTCTTTGTTGTCGGTTGGCACATCAAGGAACGCTGCATCGTCCTCTGCAGCAAAGCCGCGATGTGCAGCCAGCGTCGCGTCACCACCGTCATCGACGATAAGATTTGGTCCATTGCCATCCGGGAAGGTAAGCGCCTTCATCGTGCAATCCCAATACTCATCTAGCGTCTCGCCCTTCCAGGCGAAGACTGGCACACCGGAAGCTGCAATTGCCGCTGCGGCATGGTCTTGGGTGCTAAAGATGTTACAGGACGCCCAGCGAACGTCAGCGCCAAGTGCGACTAACGTCTCGATCAGGACAGCTGTCTGAATCGTCATGTGCAAACTGCCGGAGATGCGCGCGCCAGCCAAAGGCTGCTGCGTACCATACTTCTCGCGCAAAGCGATTAGACCGGGCATTTCATGCTCGGCAATCTCTATTTCACGTCGTCCAAAATCGGCCAGGCCGATATCTTTTACTTCAAAATCCACATTCAACTCCGTTCTCTTATTCATCGAGCCGTGCTCCAATATTATTCCATTTGCTATCGCTGATAACCGCTCCGGATTGTTGTACAACCGCGGCTCCTAACTTTGCGCCAAGCGCGCCGGCACGCGAGAGGTCCCAGCCATTTAGCCAGCCATACAGAAACCCGGCAGCCCAAAGGTCCCCTGCTCCCGTCGTATCGATGGCCTGCACGCGGTCGGCACCAGCCCTCGTAGACTCGCTCCCTGCGCGCAACAAGGCACCTTCTGGACCGAGTTTGACAGCCACCACGCGACAGTGTTCTGCGAGGGTATCCAAAGCAACCTGCGGGTCATTGCTCCCGCAATGTGCGCGCGCCTCGTCTTCGTTGGCAAACACAACATCCACGTACTTATCCAGCAACTCATCAAGGACATCACGGTTGGCCTCCACCACCTCGAACGAGGCCAAGTCCAGACTTACGCTGCACCCTGCGGACTTCGCAAGCTCTAGGACATGGCGCGCAAGGTCGCGATTAAACAGCACGTATCCCTCGATGTGCGCATGCCTTGCGGAAATGAAGTCAGCTGCCGAAAGCTCATCTGGTGCAAGGGTCATCGCAGCACCCAGATTGGTCCGACAGGTACGTTCCGAGTCTGGAGTCACCAAGCTCAGACAGGCACCTGTAGGCACCGAGTCACTGGTCCGAATATAGGACGTATCGACATTCTGTTGCGTTGCAGACGACAGGTAAAACTTGCCGCTGGGGTCGGTTCCGACCTTGCCAATAAAGCTTGCCGATGCACCGAGCCGAGCCATGCCGACGATCGTGTTTGCCGACGAGCCGCCTGGCGCACGAAGAAGCTCTACCGGCACACTCGCCACCAAGGCGTCGAGAGCTGCGGCATCCAGCAGTTCCATCCCGCCCTTGGCACCGGGAACCGATGACATGTACGACTCCGGGACATGAGCAATCATGTCCACCAACGGTGAGCCGACTCCGACGATATCGAATGGGCGCGCCATGACTGCGGTCAGCCTGCTGCCTGTTTCAAGTCGGCAGCCTTGTCAGTCTTCTCCCAAGGGAAAATCGACCGGCCGAAATGCCCACCCGCTGCGGTCTGGCGATAGCGCCAGCCCTGCGTGAAAGGGTGAAGAAGGTCCAGATGCGAGACGATCGCAGCGGGGCGAAAGTCGAAAATTCCGCCATCCTCGAGGATGGCCTGAAGTGCTGCGTCGGAAATCTTACCAGTACCGTACGTATCAACGTTTACGCTCAATGGGTGCGGCACGCCAATCGCGTACGACACCTGCACTTCGCATTTATTAGCCAAGCCAGCTGCAACGATGTTCTTCGCGACATAGCGCCCCATGTATGCAGCAGAGCGGTCTACCTTGCTCGGATCCTTGCCTGAGAATGCACCGCCGCCATGGGAACCAACACCACCATAGGTATCCACGATAATCTTGCGGCCAGTAAGCCCGCAGTCACCGTGTGGTCCGCCGATCACGAAGCGACCGGTCGGATTCACGAAATAGGAAATGTCGTCATTTAGCAAGTTCGCTGGCACGACCTCCGCGACCACACCGCGTACCAGGTCTTCCAGTTGCTCCCGGGTCGCGTCCTCGCTATGCTGGTGCGACACGACGACTGTTTCAACTGCGACAGGCAGTCCGTTGTCATAGCGCACAGATACCTGGCTTTTCGCATCGGGCCGGAGATAGCCATAGGCCGAATCATCGTGCCGGATCTCCGTCAGACGATTAAGAATCCCGTGTGAGAAGTGGATTGGTGCAGGCATCAGGTCAGGCGTCTCGTCGGACGCGTAGCCAAACATCATGCCTTGGTCGCCAGCCCCTTGCGCGCTGAACAGGCCAGCGCCTTCGTCCACGCCCTGCTGAATGTCGGCAGACTGCGTATCAATGCGCACAATCACCTCGGCGTCATCCGCGCTGAAGCCCAGGTCGGCGTGCGTGTAGCCAATTTCGCGAACTGTACGACGAGCGACTGCCGCATAGTCTACCGGACTGCTCGTCGTAATTTCGCCAGCCACCACGATGAGATTTGTCGTTACCAACGTCTCACAGGCAACGCGGCTAGTCGGATCATGCTCAAGACAGGCGTCCAGAATGGCATCTGAAACCTGATCACTCACTTTGTCCGGATGTCCTTCTGACACCGACTCTGAGGTAAATACATGGTTGCCTTTAATCTTGCTCATGCGTCCAAACCTGTCTCCATTGATTTATTCATCCGCATTAGCGGATTCTTGCCGACTTAAAAGCGATTAACATGCCCATGTACCCGCAGATGTCAACTAAAATTTGTGGGTAGCACAGGGATAAAACTAGGCCAGCGTCACCCGGAGGTGACGCGGCGTTTCCGCATCAGGCAAGTTTGCCAATCGTGAGCATCAGAAAGACCATCACAAAGAGACCCACGGATTCGATAATTCCGAGCACCATAATGAAGTTACCAAGGCCTTTTCCGGTCTCTCCGACTGCATCGGCGGCAGCTGCGGCAGCCTTCCCCTGCATCAGCGCCGACAGACCAATGGCGATTCCGCCAAAGATCCCGGCAGCGATCAGATGCGTAAAGTTCGCGCCCAGCGTACCGGCAGCGACAAGCTCACTGGCCTCTTTGCTTAGTGCCTTCATCAGCAGCAAGCCATAGATCGTCTGAGACAGCGGAGCCCCAACGAATGCGATGAGAATAAACGGCAAGCCCCGATCTTCAAGGATGCAGCGCTTCCAGGCGCCAATCGCTGCCAGGCCTGCAATTCCCGTACCAAAACATGACCCTGCGGCAGACAGACTAATTGCGGCAGACACGCCGACATTTCCCCAAACTTCGATACTCATTGCGATTCTCCTTCTCCGGATGTGATGGTTAATGGTGCGTACTCACTGCCAGACCACTGGATGCCGACATGTCCCGAGTACTCAAGCAGATTCAAACGAACGCCATGGACCACGACTGCCAGCGCGGCCAAGATCATGTTGACAGCATGCCCAACGACCAAGATCAAGACTGCGGCACCTGCGGCCACTGCCCCCTTGCCGAGCCCGGCTGCTATTTCATTAAAACTCGCGGCAATGGCGAATGTGGCCATGCCTGCGGCGAAGAGACGGATGTAGCTGACAATGTCCGCAAAGCAGGCGATTACCTTGCCAAGCAGTTCGGCTAGTCCCAGCCCGATCGTCTTGAAAATATTCTTGCTTGGGGCGGTGAAGAAGAGGATAAAGCTAGCCCCGCCCACCATCAGCCAGCGCGCCGGATCCGGCAATGGTGCGTCCATTACCATCAGTCGCACGACGAAATACATCCCCCAGACGAACAACATCCAGCCCAGTTCGCCCAGTGCCCGCAACGAGTTAGACATCCGCATCGCGGCCAGAGCATGCGCCAGCGACAGGTGCGTGGCCCCAATGATGAAGCAGATTTCCATCATCGGCCCGGTGCTGTCCTGTTCGAGACTGAACACATCAAGCGATGCGATCGTCATCGAATCGACCCACGGAAGCGCGCGGAGCCCGCTCGAGCCAAACCAGTTCCCGGTAATCGCGCCCCAGATGACAGTCACAATGCCGAAAACAAAGCCCAAATTCAACAGTTCTCGCGGCGGAGTCTTGAGCTTGATATAGAGGCCAGCACACATCACCATGATCAGAACACCGTAGCCAGCATCGCCGATCAGGATCGCGAAAAACAGCGTCAGAAACAGCATGAAGCTTCTGCTGATGTCCACCTCGGCATAGCCCGGAAAGACATTGATCATCTTAAACACCGCGCCGATCCCGTCCAACCAGGCTGGGTTGCGGATCAGTGTTGGGGGCTCGTGGTGTTCATAAGGATCATCCACGACAATCGCCCAACCATGCTCTGTAGCCGCGGATTGCACCGCTTCCACTTGGTCGAATGGGATAAAACCGTGCAGGTAGCGCACCACCGATTTCTCAGGCATCGCCATCGCGACCAGAGCGAGCTTCAGGCGGTCCTCTGCTACCAGCCATGCCTTTTCCAGCTGGTCTCGAAGCGCAGCAAGCTCACTCATTCGTGCTCTTGCAGCCTCTATCTGTCGCTCCATGTCCGCAAGGTTATCGCGGAGGGAGGAAAGCGATGCCGATGGCAGTTCTAATTCGTTAAGCGGCAGCGTTGCTGGCTCACCGCGTTGAATAGTCGCCACGTAGACCGTGCGCTTTTCTCGGCCGATTATCTGAATCGGCACCTCGCTGGGGATCTCGGCCAGTTGCTTTTCATCTCCGGAATACAGCCGTACGTGCACCCCAGCGCTCGGCGCCAGCGCCTGCAAGGCGGCTGGGTCGAAATCACCAAGAGGCGAATATTGCTGAATCGTAGTCGCCAGCGTCCGGCCTTCCTTCTGGCCTTCCGAGATCTGCTCGCGAAGCGTCAGAATTTCGCCAGCTATGGCCGCTGCGCAGTCCACAGATTCGCGCTGTTCAACCTTCGGCAATCTGTCCAGCTGGCGGACAGCCTGGGCAAACTTATTCACCTCGGCGCGGAGTTCGCTCGGATCACTCTCTGGGTGGTCCATATCCAAATGAAGTGTTCCTAACGCGGCCAGATGCTGTACTGCATCCGCTGTATCCTCGCTGCGCACAATCACCGTGACGTGCTTCATGGGTACGATCATGCCGCGCTCCGGAGCTTCTTTTTCGAAATCTTACCGCGCACCACAGCCGCGGTTTGTTGATCGCCGAGAAATAGCTGAATATTTCGAATATTGTGCTTTGTCTGTGGAATCATAACCTTCTCGAACAGGTTTACCCGTTGCGAGGTAACCCGAAGTTCCTCAGCGATGAGCGTTTCCTGCTCCTCCAGCACCACGATAGTGGATTGTAGCTCAAACAGCTCTTTGATCGCGCGGATGGCGCGATCGAACCACAGCGGCTTCTCGAACAGGTCATAACGCAAGTCCGCAAAGGTCACCCCTTCGAACACAGGGATGTCCACGCCAGCGATGTTTCCAGTGCCTCGGCTGATACTTTCTATCTGGATAAAATCCCCGACCGACGGGTCATCATTCAATAACCCGATCCAAGACGTCGTGGCCGCCGTCAGCGCGTCCAAACGCACACGCGTCGTCTCCGCCTCGCTACGGATACGCCGAAGCTCCACAGTCAGCTGTGTCTTCTTCAATTCAAGCATCGGCAGATACCGCTTGAAGCGCTTCAGTTCGTCTTTACAACGCTTCAGCTCTTGCTTGGTGAGTTTTACCTTTGCGGCCATGTGTGGCGCTCCTTCAGGCAGCCGGCCAGAACTTGTCGATCAACGCACTACGCATCCCCACTTCGTCCTTGTCAAAGCATCGTGCACAGATACTCCAGCACCGATCCAGCGCAGCTTCCAACGGAATGTTTACCGACAGGTCCATGATCTCGGCCTCGAACAGCTCGCCGAAACGCACAAGCTTGTCGTCCCAGTCACTCATTTTGAAGCCCATCGCGCGCTTCTCGAGCGTCTCGCGGGTCTGGGCATAGAGGCGAATCATCGCGTCCATGACATCACGGTGGTCTTCACGGCTATCTTTGTTGACCAGCTGCTTAAGGCGGCTCAAGGAGCCAAACGGGTCGATTCGCCCGTCGCGCAGATAGTATTGGCCTTCGGTGATGTAGCCTGTGTTGTCCGGCACGGGATGCGTGACATCGTCACCGGGCATCGTCGTCACACCAAGCGTTGTCACCGAACCAGCGCCTTCAAAGTCCACAGCCTTCTCGTAGCGTCTGGCCAACTGGCTGTACAAATCGCCCGGGTAACCGCGGTTCGATGGCACCTGCTCCATCGTGATCGCGATCTCCTTCATGGCATCCGCAAAGTTTGTCATGTCAGTCAACAGGACCAGTACATTCTTGCCTTCGACCGCGAAGCGTTCGGCGACAGTAAGCGCCATATCCGGGACAAGCAGGCATTCTACGACTGGGTCTGCCGCCGTATGTACGAAGAATATAGAATTCCCCAGCGCGCCACCGTCTTCGAGCGTCTGCTTCAGCGTCAGGTAGTCATTGTACTTCAGGCCCATCCCACCGATCACGATCAAGTCCACTTCGGCCTGCATCGCGATGCGCGCCAACAGCTCGTTATACGGCTCACCAGCAATGGAAAAGATTGGCAGCTTCTGCGACATGACCAGCGTGTTAAACACGTCAATCATCGGGATGCCGGTACGAATCATCTTGCTCGGGATAATCCGGCATGCCGGGTTTACCGACGGCGTATTGATCTCGATCATGCAGTCCGTCAGCTGCGGCCCGTTGTCCAGCGGCTGGCCTGCACCATTAAAAATTCGTCCGAGCAGATTCTCAGAGAATGAAACTTGCATGCCGTAGCCGAGGAATCGCACCTCGTCTCGCGTCGAGATCCCCGCTCCGCCGGAATACACCTGCAGGAAGACCAAGTCGCCTTCAATACGAATCACTTCTGCCAAGGCGTCGCCCTGCGCGGTGGAGACAATCGCCAACTCGCCATAAGCCACGTCATCTGCGGCCAGCGCAATGACATTCCCGGAGACCTGGTCAATCTTTGTGTAAATTTTTTGCATGATTAGTTCCCCGACGCCAACAGTTCGGTAATCTCAGCTTCCTTCGCCCGAAACTCGTCCGAGTCCCAAGCCAAGTAATTCCAGTCCACGAATGCCTGGCGCAGCTGGTTAAAAAAGCTCCGCGCATCTTCCTTTGCCGTCACTGCGGACTTCGCGACCAACAGATCGGACAACAGGTTGAAGACATACTTCTGTCGTTCCTCAGAGCAGTATGAGTCTACGTCATCGAACGCATTCTGCTGCAGGTAGACCGAGTCTAACAGCTCCGCCTTGAGGTACAGAATAAAGTCATCCAAGCTCACGCCTTCCTCTCCCACCACCGTCATCATCTGGCGGATTTCATCAGCGCTTTTCATCATAGCCCGCACTGTTGCCACCCGCTGCGGGTCGACCACGCCTTGGTACTTGCTCCAACTCTCCAGCGGGTCGATTGAGGGAAAGCGTCGCGCGTCTGCCCGTGCTTTGGACAAACCATGGAATGCACCCACCACTTTGAGCGTGCTTTGCGTAACCGGCTCCTCAAAGTTACCGCCGGCCGGACTCACCGTCCCGCCGATACTTAGCGTGCCAGTCTCTCCGTTATTCAGCTTGACCACGCCAGCCCGTTCGTAGAACGCAGCAATCCGTGATTCCAGATATGCCGGAAAGGCTTCCTCACCCGGAATCTCCTCCAGTTTCCCGGACATCTCGCGCAGTGCCTGAGCCCAGCGGCTGGTCGAGTCCGCCAGCACCAGCACATCCAGGCCCATCTGCCGATAGTACTCGCCTAGGGCCACCCCGGTATAGACCGACGCTTCACGCGCTGCGGTCGGCATTGAGCTCGTATTACAAATCACAATCGTACGCTCCATCAAGCTGCGGCCCGTTCGCGGGTCGATCAGCTCAGGAAACTCTTGCATCAACTCCACCACCTCACCGGCGCGCTCACCGCAGGCGGCCACGATCACAATATCGACCGTAGCATGGCGGCTCGTGATGTGCTGCAGCACCGTCTTGCCAGCACCAAACGGCCCCGGAATACAGAACGTGCCGCCCTTCACAACTGGAAAGAACGTATCGATCGCCCGGGTACCAATCACCAGTGGTTCTTCCGGCATCAAGCGCTCTTGAAACGCCTCGACCGACAACTTCACCGGCCAGTCAAACGACATCGTGACCAGATGGTCAAAGCCATCCTCGCCCTTCAGCACTGCCACCGTGTCGTCGATCTTATACTGGCCCTTCTGGACCAGTGAGTGAATCGTATAGGCGCCGCGGAAGTGAAACGGCACCATAATCTTGTGCTCGAACAGCCCTTCCTGGACCCAGCCCAGCCAGTCTCCTGCCCGGACCGTATCACCTTCTACCATCAGCGGCTCAAACGTCCAGGATTTGCTGCCATCAAGCGGCGGCAGCGAAATGCCACGTTTCAGAAAGACACCATGTGCGTCGGCCAGTTTATTGAGTGGGTTCTGCAGCCCGTCATAGGTCATACCCAGCAAACCTGGGCCCACCTGCACAGACAGCAGTTGACCGGTGAACTCCACGCGATCCCCGCGCTTCAGCCCCGCCGTGTCCTCAAACACCTGCAGCTCTGCTTTATTGCCACGGATGCGGATCACTTCCGCCTTCAGTCGTTCTTCGCCGCGCACAGCGTAGGCGACCTCATTCTGACGGACATAACTGTCGAACAACACGCCGATCAGATTTCCGTTGATCGATTCGATCTTCCCGGTTTGGACTGCCATTCCGCGTTACTCCCGATTCATGATACCGGCCAGAACCTCGCGGCCACGTTCTACGTCGAACCGTGCCCAGCGTTCCAGCAATTGTAGTTGCAGGCGATAAATCACCACGCCAATAAGATCAAAACCCGCCTGCCCTGCCTGCAGGTCGTGTAAAAAGCGCCATCGCGCCTTGTCGAGCAAGCGCTCGCCCTCTAGCGGGCTCGGCGCCTCGACCACGCCAGTCAGCCAGGCATACGACGTATTCGCCATCGGGACAGCCCGATGCGAATCCCGTGCCGGCCAGGAAAGCTTTCTTGCCCGCAGCGCGGCCAGAGAGTTGCGCACGCCCGCATCCCAATCACGCCACCGCGTCAACACAGGGTGCTCCGAAGCACACAGCTCCAGCGTCGCGCTGTCCACCAACGCATAGTCCGCATCACCCAGCTGCGTCCGGCAAGTCGCCAAGAATTCCTCCGAAGCCACAGGGGGCTTTCCCGGAAATTTCAGGCTCGGTAAGCTTGCCAGCAGATAATAACAGTCGAGACGCATGCTTATTTCTCGCGAATTAGCTCCGCGAGCTTCGAGTTCAGAAACGCTGCCACGATGTCACTCAGTCCTGCGCCAGTGAAATCCCATTGCACGCTACCTTCCCCGCGGCTGATGCGGAATCCGCTCGTCACTTGTCGGTGGGGCTGAATCGTACAATTCTCCAGCTCTTTCGTCAGCCGGTCGCCGAAGTGCTTCGCCAGCGCCTCCGCGTCCTGCTCGCCCACCAGCACCTGAAACTCCCCGCCGCCGGACTGCGTCCAAGTCTTCACGCAAGTTTCCAGCATCGTCCCGACCTGTGCTGGCGTCAGGGCCGCGGTCAGGTCTTGCCGGATCAAGCGACCCAGGATCGCCTGCAACTCACCTGTCAGGCTGAGAATCAAGTCTCGGCCCGCCTGTTGAAGTGCCTGATTCGATCGCGTTTCAAGCTGCGCCGCCGCCGCTTCCGCATCGCTCAGCTTCTGCTTTGCTTTTGCATCTGCGTCTAAAATAGTTTTCCGGGCTATCGCCTCGGCATCTGCGATAATTTGCTCGGCCTGTTTTTTGGCTTCGCCAACACCGTCTTCATTGATCTTCTGAATCAACGCATCAAGCTGCACATCCACGGTTGCTCTCTCCATTTGAGATTTGTGCGCGTGAGAGAAAGCCCGGTACTATCCGGGCGTGCGAGGAGTCCGCAATGGCTGCACGGCCCTTTATTCTATAGATTGCGCGCACGCCCCACAGAAGTAGGCCTATAGTTGCCCTGTCGTTCGGCAAACTCCCAGGCAAGATATGACGCATTCTTCATCAACAGCTTCACCAACTCTGTTTCAGTGCCAGAGTCGGCTGGGAAATCTAGTTGCGGAGTTCGCAACAGCCGACTGCCCCGTGCGGCGGGTGGTAGCCGACTCGCGCCAGGTGATGCCGGGGGATCTATTCGTGGCCATCTCCGGTAGCACCGTGGATGGCTGCCGGTTCATCGATGACGCCATAGCCAAAGGGGCAGCAGGGGTGCTATATGAGGGATCCTCTCGTCTAGTCTCGGTGCCAGCCATCCGGGTTGCCGACAGTTACCGAGCTTGGGGCATTCTTGCGGAGTTCGCAAACTCTGATCTAGCCCGCCGCCTCACCTGGCTGGGCGTCACCGGAACCAACGGCAAATCTACCACCGCGCTGCTGTTGCAACATCTCCTGCGGCACGGCGGCCTGCGTTGCGGCCTGATCAGCACCATTCACTACGACCTCGGCGATGGTGCCGAGCTTGAGGCCGACCGGACCACGCCGATGCCGGAGACCTTTCAGCAACTCGCCGCCGAGATGGTGGGTAACGGCTGCACTCACGCCGTCACCGAGGTCTCCAGCCATGCCCTGGCGCAGGGCCGAATGGGCCAGCTGCCATTTGCAGTAGCGGGGTTTACCAATCTCACCCGCGATCATCTGGACTACCATCTGGACATGGAGCAGTACTTCGCAGCCAAGTCAAGGCTATTCCGGGACCATCTGAGCGGCTCTGCCGTAATCATGACCGACTGCCCTTGGGGGCAACGCCTTGCGGAGTTCGCAACCCAACCAGTGACCTGCGCCCTGACGCGGGCGGCAGATTGGCGGCCTACGAACGTAAAGATGCGCGCGCACAGCACGCGCTTTCGCCTTCATGGCCAAGCAGTTGAGACGCCGCTGGTCGGGCCCTTCAACATTGCCAATACCGTCCTCGCGATCGCCATGGCTGTCGAGGCCGGGATCCCCATCGCCCAAGTGTGTGCTGCAGTTGCGGCGTTCGCAGGCGTCCCGGGTCGGCTCGAGCACATTTCGGGCCCGCCGCCTAGCCCGACGGTCTTGGTCGACTATGCGCATACGGACGACGCACTCACCAATGTGCTGGCTGCAGCCCGTGAGCTGACCGCCGGTCGACTCATCGTGGTCTTCGGCTGCGGCGGCAACCGCGATCGCGGCAAGCGACCGCGGATGGCACAGGCGGCTGAGCATGGCGCGGACGTCGTCATCGTCACCAGCGATAATCCGCGCGGCGAAGCGCCCACGCAGATTCTGGCGGACATTCGTGCGGGGTTTGCAAAACCAGCCCTTGTCCAAGAGATCTGCGATCGGCGCGAAGCAATCGTTGCCGCAATCGCCAAAGCCAGGCCTGACGATGTGGTGTTGATTGCCGGAAAGGGGCACGAGACCTACCAGGAGGTTTGCGGAATTCGCAACCCCTTTGATGATCGGCAGGTGGTAAAGGAAGCGCTAGGCGCAACTTCTTAGCACATTTGAAGTCTTAGTTGGTCGGCCTAGCGATCTCAGATTATACATAGGATACTTTTTCACATGTTCTACTTGCTCATTATTATGATTCCGGGGCTATTGGCAGCGGCCCTGACCAAATCGACCTTTGCCAAATACTCGCGCATTGGCGCCCAACGCGGGCTGACCGGTGCAGAAGCTGCGCAGGCAATGCTGCGTCGCGCTGGTGTCTCCGGCTGCCGGATCGAGCCACATCGCGGATTTCTGAGCGACCACTATGATCCAAGAGCGAAGGCGCTGCGTTTGTCGGAGGGCGTGTTCTACGGGCAGTCGCTGTCTTCTATCGGGGTGGCCTGCCATGAAGCAGGGCACGCGATTCAGGATGCCGAGAACTACGGCCCCCTTGGACTGCGCTCCGGGTTGGTGCCAGTCACCCAGGTCTGCGGGCAAACCTGGATATTCCTGATTATGGCTGGCATGCTCCTGCATGTTCCTGGGCTCTATATGGTGGGCCTGCTGATGCTGGCGGTAAGCGTCCTGTTCGCCATCGTCACGCTCCCGGTCGAGTGGGATGCCAGCAGGCGGGCCAAACTGGCCATGGCTGACGCAGGCTTTCTGGTAGGTGAGGAGAACCGTGGCGCCGCAAAGGTGCTGAATGCCGCGTTTCTGACCTACCTTGCCGCGGCGGTAACGTCTATGTTCATGCTGCTTTACTACGCGCTCCCGCTGCTTGGCGGCGGAAGAAGTAACGACTAAGATCCCGGCGAGGCCTGGGAACAACTGGGAGAACGCCTCACAATGAGGATGGAGAAAGATGCCCTCGGGCCAGTAGAAGTACCAGATGGCGCCTATTTTGGTGCGCAGACGCAGCGTGCCTGCGAGAACTTTCAGGTCGGAAACGAGCGCCTTCCGAGCGAGTTTATTCAGGCTCATGCCTTGGTCAAGAAAGCGGCAGCGATCGTCAATTGTGAGCTGGGTGGCCTAGATGCGGAGATCGCAACTGTCATTCAGGCCGCGGCTGATGAGGTGATCGCCGGGAAGTTCGACGCACACTTCCCGCTGGTGATCTGGCAGAGCGGCAGCGGCACGCAGTCGAACATGAATGTAAACGAAGTCATCGCGAACCGGGCGATTGAGATGATGGGCGGCACGATCGGGACCAAGTCTCCGGTGCATCCAAACGACCATGTGAATATGTCACAGTCCACTAATGATACCGTCCCGACATCCATTCATGTGGCCGCGGTCACGGCGATCGAGAACGACCTCCTTCCGGCGCTCAAGTCTCTCGCCGAAGTGTTCGAAGATAAGTCTGCGAAGTTCGCAGACATCGTCAAGATTGGGCGGACGCATCTGCAGGATGCGACGCCGTTGACTTTGGGCCAGGAGTTCTCTGGCTACGCAGCCCAATTGCGTGCTGCTGCCGGTGGTATCCAAGGCGTGCTGCCCCAGCTGCGTGAGCTGGCCGTGGGTGGCACTGCCGTCGGCACCGGTCTGAACACACGCACGGCCTACGCCACACGCATGGCAGAAGTCATCAGCGAGCTGAGTGGCCATGCCTTCGTCTCAGCCCCGAACAAATTCGCCGGGCTGGCTGCACATGATGCAGTCGTAGCCTGCTCAGGCTCGCTCAAAACGCTGGCCGCGGCAATGATGAAGATCGCAAACGATTTGCGTTGGCTTGGCAGCGGTCCCCGTTGCGGCCTCGGCGAGCTACGCCTGCCCGCCAACGAGCCAGGCAGCTCAATCATGCCGGGCAAGGTCAATCCCACGCAGTGTGAAATGGTCACTCAGGTAGCCTGCCAGGTCATGGGCAACGATACCACCATTACGATCGCTGGTAGTCAGGGAAACTTCGAACTGAACGTGTTCAAGCCACTGCTGGCCAACGCACTGCAGCAATCGATTCGGCTGCTTGCCACGGCCTGCGATTCTTTTGAGCGGCACTGCGTCTGCGGGATCGAGGCCGATCGCAATAAGATCCAGGAGCATCTGACCAATTCATTGATGCTGGTCACCGCACTCAACCGTCATATCGGCTATGACAAGGCTGCGGAGATTGCACTCAAAGCATGGCGAGAGGAGCTGACGCTCAAGCAAGCTGCGTTAGCGCTCGAGTACCTGACCGACGCGGAGTTCGCAGCATGGGTTCGCCCTGAAGAAATGGTTTCTCCTACCTGAGAAACTGTATCGGAACCCTGAATGCCACTTAATCTGTCGTCCTTGAACGCCCCCCAACAGGAGGCGATTCGGACGATTGATGGTCCTGTGCTGGTGCTTGCCGGAGCCGGCACTGGCAAGACCACCGTGGTGACCTATCGGATTGGCTGGATTCTCCAAAGCGGCGTCCAGCCTGAGCATATTCTGGCGGTCACGTTTACGAACAAGGCCGCGCGGGAGATGAAGGAGCGTATCGTCAGGCTGTTGCCCAACGAGAAACACTCGGCCCTCACAGTCGCCACCTTCCACGCGTTCTGTGGCCGGCTCCTTCGTCGCTACGCCCGCCGGTTCGGCTACACGCCATCGTTTGGAATCGCCGATGATGGGGATCAGCGCGACTTGATTCGCCAGTCCCTGGTAGAGCTGGGAAATCACAGCGACGAACTGACCGTGCCACGCATGCAGTCCTGGATCAGCGCTGCCAAGAACAAGCTCTACACCCCGGACGATGTGCGGGACGACCCAAGCCAGGAGTGGGCAGATACGATTGCCACGGTCTATGCGTCCTACAGCAAACGCTTGCACGCGATGAATCTGGTGGATTTCGACGACATGATTCTGCTGGTGGCACGCTTGTTACAGCAGGACGAGGAGGCGCGAAATGAGCTGCGAGAGCAGTATCAGTACATTCTGGTGGACGAGTACCAGGACACCAACATGGCCCAGGCTGAACTGCTGCGACAGCTAGCCGGCGAGCGCCAGAATCTGTGCGTGGTGGGCGATGATGATCAGTCTATCTATGGCTGGCGCGGAGCTGAAATCGATAATATTCTGCAGTTTCCGCAGCAGTATCCCGGGACTAAGGTGATCAAGCTAGAGCAGAACTACCGGTCCACAGAAGTCATTCTGAAGACGGCAAACACCGTGATCGGCGGCAATAGACAGCGTCACGCCAAGGAATTGTGGTCTGAGCGCGGGCACGGCGACGTGATTCGGCTGCATGAGTTACCGACCGAGCGTGAAGAAGCGTCCTTCGTAGCACGGGTGGTGCAGGAGCTACGGTTTGAGCGTAAACTTGAGCCTAAAGATATCGCAGTGCTCTATCGCTCTAACGCGCTTTCACGGCTACCGGAAGAAGCGCTGCGGGCCAAAGCGATCCCCTATCGCGTAATCGGGGGCCAATCGTTCTATGAGCGGCGCGAGATCAAGGACACGCTCGCCTACATGCGGGTGCTGGAGAATGAGCGGGACGAGCAAGCGCTGTTGCGCATCCTCAACGTGCCGCCGCGTGGAATCGGCACCACCACGATCGAGAAGCTGCGGCTGCGGCGAGAGTTTAGCAGCAGCCCGATGCAGCGAGTCTTGGGCGAAGACCAGTTTCTCAGCGTGATCCCAGCAGCTACTGCGGAGTCCGCAAGAGGATTCCTGGGCTGTATTCGGCAGGCTCGACGAATCGTAGCGCAGCCCGGCAAGCTGAGCGCGAAGGTGTATCAATATTTAAAGGATATCGGCTATATCTCAGGGTTGCCCAAGATTTACAAGAAGCGCAGTGAGTATCTGCGTCGGTATGAGAACGTGCAGGAATTCATCCATGCGATCCACGAGTATGAGCAGCGGGCGGCAGATCCCTCGCTGCGTGACTTTCTGGAGCGCAACTCGCTATCCGAGGCCGCGGACCAGAAGGAGGAGGAGAACGAAAATGCGGTCACCTTAATGACCGTCCACGCCGCCAAGGGCCTGGAGTTTTCTTTGGTCGTGGTGGTCGGCATGTCTCATCACACCTTTCCCCATCATCGCTCGGTGCTGGAGCGAATGCTGGACGAGGAGCGACGCCTTTTCTACGTCGCCATCACCAGAGCGAAGGACCTGCTGATCTTGACCCGACCGCGCACGCGCAATACCCTGCAACATGGCCGCATGGTGGAGAAGAGGTCACTGCCGTCACAGTTCCTGGCAGAAGTACCAAGCGAGTTCCTAACAGTGAACGATAACGCACTCTTTGAAAGCGCAGGAACGGATGGAGCCCTGGACCACCTGGCGATGCTCAAGCAGCGCTGGGCGAAAAAGGACTGACCTAGGCCAACGTGTATCTGCTTCACAACGACAGCGTAGCGTTTCCGCCGCCCCAGCTGGCAGACAGTGATGGTTTTCTCGCCGTCGGCGGCGACCTGTCTGCAGAGCGACTGACAGCGTCGTATGCCTTGGGGATCTTTCCGTGGTATAACGAACCGCCGATCCTGTGGTTCTCTCCCGCCCCCCGGTTTGTCCTGCCGCCAGAGAAGCTGCGCATCCAGAGGAGCCTGAAGCGCGTGATTGCGAAGTCCGCATTTACGATCACAATGGACCGGGACTTTTCGGCCGTTTTGCGCGCCTGCCAAGCCGCCCCCAGGACCGGCCAGGACGGCTCCTGGCTGAATGATGACCTGATCGCTGCGTTTGAATCAATGCATGCGCTCGGCCGGGCACATTCTGTCGAAAGCTGGTCGGACGGCGAACTGGTCGGTGGCCTCTACGGAGTCACCCTCGGCAGCGTCTTTTTCGGGGAGTCGATGTTTGCGAACATCGCAAACGCCTCGAAGGTGGCATTCGCCCATTTGGTCCGACACCTGACGGACTGCGGCTTCAGCCTGATTGACTGTCAGATGCATACACCGCATCTCGAGCGCTTTGGCGCTGAGTTTTGGTCACGCGAGCGGTTTCAGGAGCACCTCGCAGCGCATACGGGCAGAAAACCCGCAACCGCGCTAGGCCCAGCCATTCTGGCGGAGGTCAAGGCACCGATTAATCCTGGCTCGGAGGAGCCTTAAGAAAGCGGATTAGGCGCTCGCGAACAGCTGCGCAGGAATTGTCTTGACCAAGTAGATTGATGGGGACCTTGTGGAGCTGGGCGTAGGCGCGGAGTGCAAGTGCCGAAGGCCCCGGAGCCGCCCGATTCGGCCTCAAAACGCCGTGCCAGATCGCCAGCTTTTGGGAAGGGGACAGGTCCTCGCGCCAGCGGCGGCTGATCACCCGGTCTTGCGTCGTAATGGTGATTTGGCCGCGGTCAACGGCGGTCACGGTCCCTTGAGAGGAGGCAGGAAGGTTCGCCCCAATCGCGGCATACGTTCCCGCAGGGTCAGCCGCGCAGCGCGAAAGCAGCGCACGCATGAGCTGGCCCTCTGCTTCGTCCAAAGTGACCATGCATGCTACGAGCTCGCGAGAGGCCCGGGTCTCCAAGTCTAGCGCGTGCGCGTCCGCCAGGCGCCGAAGCGTGCCTTTGTATTGCAGCATGGCTACCTTTAGTCGCTCCAGGATGTCGCATTCTAGCCGGTATTGGTCGAGGCGTGCCCGTTGATGACGAGCGCGCTGGTCCGTGCGCTGCTGTATGGCAGTGACGAGTTTTTCTCGCCAGGCGGTGGTGGCGTCGCGATGGGCACCTACGAGTGGCAGTAGCACTCGAAAGGTGTCCAGCCGCGCGAGTGCAGTGTCGAACTCTTCTGCATGAAACAGAGCTTCGATCAGAGCAAGCTCATCATCAACCGCAGCCTTAATCTCCTGGCGGGCAGATGCAATCGCCTGCTTCACTAAATCTCTGTCTTCCGCGGTTTTCGCCGAGGAGATGAGCTCGCTTCCTTCGTCCTCAAAGGCAACGTACTGGCCAGCCTGCGCCAAACGGACGAGATGGAAAGCGCGCTGCTTCAGCACGGCGCCACTGCGATCTGTCCGCACAGGCACTGGCGCGATGGTCTTCCGGATGTTCTGGCTGGTTTCCGCAGAGAGCGCCTCTGCCGTCGCTCCCTGCCAACCCTCGGCACGAGTAAGGTTGTATACGCGAAGGCCCCCTGCGATGCCTAATACGACCGTACAGGCCAGTGCTAGCCGGAGTACGCGCCCTAGCGATCTCTTCTCCACAACAGAGTGCTTGGCCAAGCGCTGATAAATGCGAAGTTCGTGATCAGCGATTGTGCCAGCTTGATGCGCGGCGTTAAGCTCGTCTTCACTGGGCTGCCAGCTCCCGCTAATGAGCCTGCCATAGAGCCTGCGGAGTGCCTGCTGGCCCTTCTGTGCCGAATCGTCCGGGTAGCGATGGGACCAGGCATCGATGATGCGGACAATCTCGCCATGATGTGCCCATGGGCCCCAGATGGTGCCATCCACCGTGACCTCACTCTCGCCAAGATAGATCATCGGCAAGGGGGTCTGATCGTCGATCGTGCTAAGCGCCTGGCTCAAGCCGGGCAAAAGTGCCGCGAGACGGTTGGCAGAAAACCGCCCGGGGCGAAGAAGTGCCTGCCAGATTGGCTCGCCACGCCGATGGGGGCGGATCAGATACAGGCCACGGTCACCATCGATCACAGCTGGCGGACGGCCAAGGGGATGACGCATGGTCGTGGCCTCGAGCGCATAGGCATTGAGCGCTGTGTTGTCACAGGCGAGCCGATCACAGGCCTCTATCTCCACCAACGCGCCGTTCTGACGCCCTAGGAACCAGACTGCCCGCCCCGTCTCATAGAGGATGCGAATGGTCCGGATATCCCGTGCAGCAAGCTCTTGGCTCGCCACCACTTCGAGATCCGGAGCCTTGACCTCAGTAGCCATGCCCGCTACGCGTAGGTCGCGACTCGTACTTCGACCACTTGGCAGCCGATCAATTGAAACGCCTGAGTGACACGAAGGAGATGCTCGTCATCCGTAAAAGTGCCGACGATGGCGCCGCCTGAGCCGCACTGCTTCGCATGGCTACCGTTATGCCTAGCCGTCTCGACCATCTCTAGGTTCATCGGCGCGAGGTCGTACACCGAGCGCCTGAGCTCAAAGTCACGCGTCATCAGAGGCCCAATCGCATCCTTGTCCGCACGCTCGATCACCACTCTGGCTTCTTCTACTAATTCCGCCTTCTGCGCCATGACCCGGAGGATGGCCTTTTTCTGATCCTCTGGCCGCCTCTGGATATTCCCATGGACTCGCCCCGAGGACTCCGAGAGCCGCTCGTCATAGGCTACGTATAGCCGGGGTAGGTTCGCCGGGTCAAGACGCTTGTAATCTCCATACAGGTTATAATTCCGCTCAAAGGCGTCGCGCGTAAAGTCCATATAGACGAGGCCGCCGTAGATGGATACCACGCGGTCCTGGGGCCCAGCTACGATACCAAGCTCCAGGGTTTCAGCTTCGAGAATTATATTTGCCTGAATTGGAAGCGGAATGTCCGTATCCGCCAAATCATAGAATTTCATCAGGCAGACCAACGTGGCGCGGGCAATGGCACTGGACCCAGCAAGGCCCACGCGAAACGGGATGTTGGAACTGTAGGCCAGATGAAAACTGCGCTTTCCGTCGAGTTGGATATTGAGTCGCTGGCAATGCCGATGTAGCCGGACAATGGTGGCCTCGATGATCCGAATCCCGCCATAGTAGCCAAACTCTCGGCGAAAATGTACCAACTCATCGAGTCCGGCAAACGCGCGCCCATCGTGGTTGGTCCGCTCAATCTCAATCCGCTCCGATTCTGTGATGGTGACCTCTGCCTGGAATGCATCAAGCAGCAGGCTGATGGTCCGCCCATGAAAGAGATCAGAAGGGTTCCCAACCAGTCCGGTTCGGGGGTAGGCAACGGTGCGAATCATAGTCAACGTCCAGCTTGTAGCAAAGGGAAATAAGCCTCGAAAACTATACCTGCAAGATCGAGAGTTGCGATGTTCGCAAAGTCCATCGCCAAAGTTACAGCTTTCTCCTAGCCCTTGAGTAAATATCAGTCAATCAGTTTCAGGAGAGATCAATGCTATAACTACACATTCCCTTTGAGGATGCCCTGCTCGATTTGAAGAGCGGCTGCACGGTGATGGGGCGTTGTGAAGGGGGGAGTCGCGATGTGAGCCCGATTCACTCCGCCCCAAGATTGGGACGGTTGTGCTATCAGCAGAAGATCAAGATCTCATGTTTGCCGCCGATGCGTGTCCGCTTGATCTAGCCGCAGAGCTCTTGATCCGGCTATGAGACCTTGAGTCGTTGTGTCACGATGCCGGGTCGAACACCAAAACAACAACCGCATTCGCTGACAACGGGACGCGCACCGAGAAAGCCAGATCTTTTTCTGCCGCCCGCGGCAGCAGGTGCTTCTTAGCTGACGTCGCGTACCAGAACCGTGTCACCGCGCACACTGAAGGCGCGAATCTCAGAAATCGCCACAACGCAGTCTCCTGCCTTTAAGTGGCCCTGCTCCTTGAGATGGCTAATGGCCGTCTCCACATCATTGAGCGGCGCCTCTTCGCAGAATTCAATCAGATGCGGCTGCAACCCCCAATGGAGCGTGAGCTGCGGTAAGACCTTACGATCATTGGTAAAGCAGTGAATCGGGGTCAGGCTGGGCCGAAACCAAGAGGCGTACCGTGCCATCGTGCCCGTGTGGGTAAACACGATGAGTGCGGAAGCCCCGAGTTCACCAGCCATACTGGCGGCTGCTTTCATGATATGAGCGGGGCGTGCATCGACTTGAGCACCGGCGGAAAACCCTGCCTTCTCTCCCTCTTCGGTGCGCTGGGCGATGCGATCCATCACTTCGACACAGCGAAGCGGGTAGCTGCCAATCGATGTTTCTCCGGAGAGCATGATCGCGTCAGCCTCCTCGAATACAGCATTCGCGACGTCTGTGATCTCGGCCCGGGTCGGAGACGGTGTTTCAACCATGGACTCGAGCATATGGGTCGCGACAATGACGGTGCGGCCGCGCTCGACGCATTGCTTGACTACGCTGCGCTGAATAAGCGGCAGGTCTTCGTACGGGCACTCAATCCCGAGATCGCCGCGGGCGACCATGATCCCGTCAGCGACGTCAATGATCTCCTTACAGTTTCGAATGCCCTCTTGGTCCTCGAGCTTGGCAATGATGCGCTGATTTGCCCCGTCGTGATATTCAAGAATGCCCCGCAGCTTGACCACATCACTGGCTTCACGGACAAAGGACATGGCAAAGAAATCAACTTCCATTTCGATGCCCAAGTTGATATCACGAATATCTTTCTTGGTCAGCGCCGGGAGGTTTACCCGAACCCCTGGCAGGTTGATGTGCTTGCGGCTGGCCAGGACGCCGGCAGTAAGTACTTCGCAGTGCAGCTGATTGCGGCGCTTCTCAAGGACACGCAGATGGATGTCGCCATTGTCCACGATGACCACATTGCCAATGCCAATGGTGTCGACAAGGTCATCATAGTTCACGTCTACCGACTGGTGCTCTTCTGAGGTCTCGCCACGCACCGTCAAAACAAGCTTCGCGCCTACAGCGAGCTCCAACGGCTGCTCTACATCGCCTGTCCTAATCGCGGGGCCCTGGGTATCCATGAGAATCCCTACGGGAATGTTCAGCTCCGCGCTGATTGTCCGAATGTTGTCGACAATGCTTCGGGCGCTCTCGTGGGTCGCATGGGACATATTCAATCTCGCTACATTCATGCCTCCTTTAATTAACTCGCGGATCATCTCCGGAGAATCGGTCGCTGGACCGATGGTGGCGAGAATTTTTACGCGTCGATTGATGTTGCCCATAGATTTTCCCATAGTTTTGTGTAGCAGAAAGCGCTGGCTTCGGGAGCCCAAGCGCGATGTAAAAACACCAACGAGCACCAATCCTCGCTGGGCGAAGATTGGTGCTGTTAGCGTTCAGCTCGAAGCTGGGTCGCAACTACTCGAAGTGAATCACACGTTCCTGGTCGCTGTTGACCCAGTAGCCCTTCCCGGCCTTGAGCGGCAGCGGATCCGTCAGGTCGAGCGGGCGATAGCTCCCACGCGAGTACTCAGACACCTTACTAGGATCAATCCCGTCAGGCACTGCCATATCTCGCGTCGGGCCAATCAAGTTCCAGCCTTCCTTGAGCACGATCGTCAGCGGTGCATGATAGCCACCGACCACGATTGTAGCCGCGATGTCACGTGGGTTAAGGACCCAATAGCCCTCGCCAGCACGAATCTCGGTCGCAGCGATATAGCTGCCGTTGAGGAAGGTCCAGGCGGCGCCACTGATAATGCGCCCGGTATTGTTGGCGAAGACCAGGTCTGGATCTGGGTCGTTAGGCGTGATTGGGAAGGAGATCAGGTTCCAGCCCGCATCCAGCGTCAGGCTAACGGTCCGGCTGCTCTGCGCAATCATCACCCGGAAGACGCGTGTCGTCCGCTCGGTATTCCCCGAGATATCGATGCCGACACGTCGCTCAGCCAACATATCCAGCTCCGTACCAGGGATTGGTGCGAAGTCGCTGTCTGGGTCTACTTCTACCCAAGTCAGCGGCAAGTCAGACCGTGGCAGCAGGATTGGGTCCCACTCGATGCGCACTTCTGTAGGCTGATCCCCAAAGTCAAGGTAGAGATACCAGGTCGCTGCATCGCCAAACGGACGCATGTCAAGGGACAGCGCGGAGTGCCCTTCGGTGAAGCCTGCAGAGAAGAAGCTTCCGGATGGCACACTGGTGCCGTCCGGTAGTGGGGTCGGTCCGTTGACGTTGCCGAAGAAGGCGGGAATGTTCAGCGAGGTGGGCAGATCCACATCAAGGTTTTCATCCCAGCCATGGCTTGCGCCAGCCAGCCAGCCAATCCCGACTGTCTGCGTCGGCGCTTCAGAGCCATCCCCAAAACGCTTGTCGACGCGCAGGGTCGCAAGCCAGGCCTGCTGCTCAATCTCGACTTCAACACTGAGCGGACTGTCCGCACTTACTTCACCAGCCGAATTCCGTGCGAACACAGAGACCGCCCATTCCTGGCCAGCCTGCGTAAAGCGGTGGTCCAGGACACGATCCTCTGTGACCATGACCTGCACGCCGTCCACGTACCAGCGGTAGAAGAGCTGATGACCGGACAGCACCGTTGCTGGGTCTACGTCGGCGAAGAGATCGTCGGTGACCTGTGCGTTCGTGGGGCGCAGCACAGGCTGCGCTGGCGAGCTCACGAAGACCCCTGGTACCGGGTTGGCCAAAACCAGGATGCCGTACTCAGAAGCGAGCGTACCAAACTGATGATGCGGGGCAACACGGATGTAGTAGGTGCCTGGGTCCACGACCACTTTGAAGCGGGCAGCCAGATTGAATTCCGGATGCGCGAACGAACGATAGTCATCATTGAAAATGATCGCACGCTCGAAATCGCCTTCGCTGTATAGCCACATGCGCGTATCAACGCCAAGATCCAGGCGCGTTCCAGTATCTCGGGCCGGATTGCGAATCCGCTGCTCGATCTCGTCCACGGTACGACCGGTAGCGACTTCGACCTCAGAAGTTTGCAGAACTGTAAACTTCATCCAGTCCTCGTCTTCCAAGAAGAACGAGTGGGCCTGCCCTTCGAACGTACCTTCCAGCGAAAGAGAATTGCCCTCTTCCTCGGTATTTTCGGTGTCTGAACCGGAATTGTTGTTGCTTTCGTTGGTGTTACCGGACTCCTCGACGGTGCTGAACCCACCCGACTGATCGCCGCTGTTCTCGTCACCGCCACCGCCGCCGCCGCCGCTACCGCCGCCGCCGCCGCCGCCGCCGCCGCTACCATTCTCTTGGTCCGTGGAGCTGTTGAACACATCAAAGCCGTTGACCAAGATCCGACGCGCTTCCTGCGGTGTATCATTGGGCTCGTAGGTCTCGGCATCGATGACCAAGGAACTCGTTCCTTCTCCGCCACCTCCTCCGCCACCACCTTCGTCATCCTCGTTGGAACCGGGCAAGCCGAAGCCTGGGAAGACGGTGACTGTTTGGGACCGCGCTGGCTCGCTGCGGTTGCCGAACGTATCCACGGCCTGCACTTCGCAGTAGACCAGAACGCCTTCTAGACGATGATTCTCAGTCGCCAACATGGTGCTGATGATATTGCTGTCGATCGCAAACTCAACCTGAGCCTGGCCTGCGGTCAGGATGATACTGCCTTCAAGAATATCGCC
>DMTJ01000003.1:11591-11777 GCA_003477185.1 Lentisphaeria bacterium | reverse complement strand
CACCGTAGCCCGAAAGCGCAATCCGGTCCGAGCGCCGGTGATCGTCGGCGTCACAACCAGACGTCCGCCATCCAAGTCTGGCACGATCCGGGCGGACGTCAGGTGTGTGGCCGGCCGCGACTCGAGCCAGACGGTCTGCCAGATGCCGGTAACCCGGGTGTAGTGGCAGCCGCGAGAGCCGTAGGC
>DMTJ01000003.1:0-11554 GCA_003477185.1 Lentisphaeria bacterium | reverse complement strand
GTGATGTCGAACGAGAACGACGCCGAACCGCCCCGATGGCGTCCGACTTGCTCACCATTCAGCCAGACCTGACAGTCGTAGTCGACTGCGCCGAAATGCAGGAATACCCGATCGCCAGTCCAGTTCTCCGGCAGGCTGAAGGTGCGGTGGTACCAGGCGCACGGGATGAAATCTGTGTGCCCGATGCCAGACAGGCTGCTCTCCGGACAAAAGGGAACTAGGATCTCCTGCGACAGGGACGATGGATCGGCCGGGATCCCACGCTCGACGCCAGACGCGCCAAAGTCGAAGTCGAAGCGCCAGCGGCCGTTCAAGTTCAGCCACTGATCGCGAAAAAACTGCGGTCTGGGGTGCTCGGAGCGGGGGATCGCGGTCATGTCTGCGGGGGCCATTCGGGTGTCGTCGTTTCGAATCGCAACGGAAAGAGTAGCGCGCCCATGAAGAATGCGCAAGTGTCTTGCGCCGTGACTTCCTTGGATCGTGGCGTGGTTTCTACAGGAAGGCGGGACGGTTAGGAAGACACGCCGGAGAGTGCAATACAGCGTCAGCTCAGGACTGGAATCCCAAAGCCACAAAGCTGCTGGTCCAATGGAGAAAGGAGATGCCATCCGTCTCTCGCTCAATTGGGTCGTTGGAAACCACGAAACAGACACAGCCTTCAAACAGATCTCGCAAGCTCCTGAGGGCCTTAGCATCCCTGTCGTCGAGCTGGGTTCCGGATTTGATTTCAAGCAGGACCAGCGGGCATCCTGGTCTTTCGACAATGAGGTCGATCTCCAACCCAGATTCCGTTTGCAGCCAAGTAAATCGAAAATCCATCTGCTCGTAGTCGTTCCTGCGGAGGACTTCAAGGATGTAGAAATGCTCGAATGCCTTCCCATAGGCATAGGTAGCTGGCACGATTCTTTGGCGAAGGGTTCTGGCGAGGGCTCGTGTCACTCCGAGGTCGAAAAAGTAAAATTTTGGTGACTTCACCAGCCTTTTGCGGAGTGAATTGTGATGTGGTTCTAAGAGTGTGCCCACAAGTGTGTCTTCGAGAATCTGGTAATACCGTTTGACGGTTTTCTCGTCTGCGCAGACGTCTCTTGCCACCTTCTTATAGTTGACGACCTTGCCATTGCACTGCGCCGCTACTTCCAGAAAGCGGCGAAACGGGGCCAGCTTCTGGACCAGATGCTCTGCCCAGACTTCCTCGTTCAGATAGGTCAATGCATACGCCGCAAGAAAATCGCAGCGGTCCTCATCACAGGCGAAGGTAAAACGCCCCGGAAGAGCGCCAAAATTCAGGACGTCGTCAAGGTCAAATGCAGCACTCAACTCGGAATTTAGCAGCGGATGGAGATGCTTCACGAATGCCCTGCCGGCCAACAGGTTTGCCCCGCCATGCTTGAGTTTGCGGGTGCTGGAACCGGTCAACGCAAAACGGGGCGGTTTGAACTCGTCGCTCTCGATGCAACGATGCACCGTGTCAAGCAGCCGCGGCAGTTTTTGCACCTCGTCGATCACCACCCATTCCAGATGTGCCTGCCGCCCCTTGATCTCCTCATAGAGCAACTCTGGTTGCCGCGCGTAGCGGTCTTCTAACTCCGGCCGCAGCAGGTCGATCCATAGGGTATCTACATCTGCAAAAAGGGCCCTCAGAAGCGTAGACTTGCCAGTTCCGCGCGCCCCAAAGAGAATGAAACTATTCGATCTGCGCAAGCTAAGCGACCGTTTATACATGGCGGATCCAGATCCGGATTTACGTCGACAGTGCGGACCCGTATCCGCAAATACGTGAAAATGCAAGGCGCGGGGGAGTTTAGACGGCAGGATCACAGGATGAGGCGATTTACTCCTGGTGTGATACCCAGCTACAGATTCTTCTCAGTCAATAGCAAGAACTTGGAGTTTTTGGCTGCTTTACGATCAAAGGTAAATGTGGGGGAAGCCCCGCGGTCGCTGTTGATTTGCGCGATAAGGCAGTCGGCATAGTCCGCGCTTCCGACGTGGTAGTCTCGGTATGCGGTCCAGGCCAGATCATGCCTCTCGACCGCGAAACAGTCGGTAACAAGAAGCTGTCTGAGAGCAAGAGAAATCTGCTGCCGGGAATACCCGTAGGCCGTGCCCAGAACCCAGACAAACTCGCATAGGACGATCAGCGGAATGTGGGCATGGTGTTCGGCACTGAGGTGGTTCTCGATGAGTTCGCTGGCCAAGGCTGCCTGCCGCTCGTCGTCCTGCACGACATGGCGAACCAGAACATTCGTATCAATGCCCACCATGGGCAGAAGCTCCTCTGGCGATGGCTTCGTTCATCTCCTCCATGGTCACGGGAGTGCTCGGCTTGGGGAGGAGGCCGCGAAGCTTTGAAGCTGGCTGACGAAGAGGGACTATTTCGATCAGGCCATCTTCTCTGACAATGCAATCAACCCGGTCACCTGTGCGTAGCCCACACTGCTCACGAACAGGCTTCGGCAGTGTCAATTGGCCTTTGGATGTCAATGTTGCAATCATTCGTCCGCACCTCTTGGTATCTTACTTTTAGCATTTAAGTAAGATTGCATATAGGCACGTAAGAATCAAGCGGATGTAGAAAATCTATGTAGCAGGCGATATCCGTCTTGGCGCGCTGCGGGAGCCATCTTGGTTCTTATTCGCGGATACCGCCGGCATCCACCAGCTGTTGAAGCTGCTCCTGGAGGGACTTCGCAACCTCTGGGTGGGCTGCGATCACGTTCTTGGCCTCGCCGGGGTCAGCCTTGAGATTGTAGAGCTGGCCAGCAGAAGGCTTAGCATTCTGCTTCTTATTCTTCTTCTGGGACTTTTTCCCTTGGATGTACTTCCAGTCACCGCGGCGCAAGGCCAGACCTTTGGCCTCTTCGATCATAAAGGGAAGGCCGGTCTTGCTCTCACCAAGAAAGCTGGCCAGCAGCTCACGGCTATCGCGCGCTTCATCGGGGCCAAGTTCGACATCGAGAAGTTTGGCGAAGGACGCCAGCAGGTCGATCTGACTGACGAGGGCGTCGGAGATCCCGGGCTTAATGCGGGCGGGCCAGCGCACGATCAAGGGCACCCGCGTGCCGCCTTCGTAGATCTGGTACTTGCCACCACGATAGATGCCGGAGCCGTCGTGCCCGTGGTCGGTTTCTTTGCTGGAGGTCTTGGTGACTGTGCCATCCCGATAGCCATCGTCGTAGACGGGGCCGTTGTCGCTGGAAAAGATGACAATGGTGTTCTCGGTCAGGTTGTGCTCTTCGAGAGTCTTCATGATTTCGCCGGTGGACCAGTCGAACTGGACCATGGCATCGCCGCGATGGCCGAGCTCGGTCTTGCCGATGAACCGTGGATGTGGGACCCGCGGCACATGGATATCCTGCGACGAGAAGAACAGAAAGAAGGGCTTCTCCTTGTTCGCGGCAATGTAGCTGCGCATCTGCTTCACATACTCGTCGGCCATGGTCTCGTCATTCCAGAGAGCGGATTTGCCACCAGACATGTAGCCGATTCTGCCAATGCCATTGATGACGCTGTTGTTGTGCCCATGGCTGCTCTGGTAGTAGGTCATCGCCTCGCGATTGGTTTTGCCATCAGGGTAGATGGTGCTGCGCGGATCAGGTGAGGTCTTGCGAATGAAGATGGGATCGTTTGGATCGTGGTTTACGACGCGGTGATTCTCGAGATATACGCAGGGCACGCGGTCGTTGGTACTCGGCAGCAGAAAACAATAGTCGAAGCCCACTTCGAGCGGGCCCGGTTTGACCTCGCCATTCCAATCCACGGGCGTCCCTTTCTGGCCAATGCCGAGGTGCCACTTACCGATCACCGCAGTCGCGTAGTCCGCCTTGCCGAACAGCTTCGGCAGGGTCATGGCGCCCAGGGGGATGGTGAGTGGGGCGTTGGGGCCGAGAACGCGCACGCCGTGGCGGAATGCATGTACGCCAGTAAGTAGCGAAAAACGCGAGGGCGTACAGGTCGCTGCAGAGCAATGCCCATCGGTGAAGCGCAGGCCACCGGCCGCGAGTCTATCGATATTCGGTGTTGGAATCAGTTCGGAGCCATAGGCACCGACGTCCGCATAGCCGACATCATCGCCATAGATGATAACCACGTTGGGCTGGACTGCGAAGGCGGATGCGGCGAGGAGAAGCAGGAATATCAAAAGGTGAGGCATGGGGCAAGACTCTGGATGATGAGTGGGAGTCGCTCTTACTTACCCTAACCCGCGTGACTGTCACTCGACTAGCCCTCCGGGCGACGAGGAGAGGAGAGTATTTTACAGGAAGCTCGGGTAGGTAGGACGAATGATGCCTGGGACTTCTGGCCGCCCGCCGGCATATGTGCGCCG
Source organism: Lentisphaeria bacterium (assembly GCA_003477185.1). Classification (GTDB taxonomy): domain Bacteria; phylum Verrucomicrobiota; class Lentisphaeria; order JABSQK01; family UBA12247; genus UBA12247. Next base: position 7,227 of record DMTJ01000003.1, on the reverse strand, counting down.
GCGGAACGGGGTCGAGCCGCGGGATTCGGCTGTAGAGACGCCGTAGTTTGACGCCCTAAAATGGCATTAATCCCATCGAGCGCCACATTGAGCCTACCGCTTGAAATCTTGCCGACGCACTCTGTTGGCTGGCCGCGAGTTGGTCGCCGCTGAAGACACCGCGGGCGAGGTAGTAGCCGTCGCGTTCAAAGTCTGTGCGAATGGTCCCTGGGTTCATACTGGTTTTGCTCCCATGGTAAGGATGAGTTCGCCGCCGGCGGTGATTTCATCGTATTGTAACTGGCAACGGTCCAGCGGCTGACCATTGAGGACGGCTGACTGGATGTAGATGTTGTCGTCGTTGTTGTTCTCGGCGACGATGGTGAAGCTGCTTCCTGTGTGGTAGTCCGGGTGGAGCCGCAGAGTCGCACGCGAGACGACGGGGCTGGTGAGTTCGTAGGTGCCGTCGCCAGGGCAGACGGGGTGCAGGCCAATCGCAGCCAGGACGTACCAAGCGGACATTTGGCCGACGTCTTCGTTGCCGTTGAGGCCAAAGATGCCGGTGCCGTAGAAGCTCTTCGCTGCCCAACGCGACCATTTCTGAGTCAGCGCTGGCTTGCCGATGCGGTTGAACAAGAAGGGCAGGCTGTGGACGGGTTCGTTGGGGTGATTGTAGTAGTCGGTCCAGTTTGCCCCGGCCGGTGTTTTCTCGAACAGCTCGGTCAAGGTGGCGAGATAGCGTTCTGCGCCCATGAGGTTGACCAGCCCGTCGGTGTCATGCGGGACGAAGAAGGTCTGCTGGAGTGAGTTACTCTCGACGCAGCCGCTGCCGTGCATTTGCAGCTTGCCGACCCAGGGTAGCCAGTTGCCGTGTTCGTCCTTGGGCCGCATGAGGCCGACTTCGGGGTCGTAGAGGTTTTTGTAGTTGGCGGTGCGACTGCGGAACAGCGTGGCATCCTCGTGCTTGCCAAGGGCCTCGGCGAAGACGGCCATGCACCAGTCGGCATAGCAGTTTTCGAGGGTCATGGAGATGTTGCCGGGAACGTAGCCGAGTTCGTTGTATTCGGCCGAGCCCTTGCGGGTGGTGTTGGGGCCGAGGGCGGTTTGCCGGCAGACGGCGTAGGCGCGCTCGACGTCATAGTTGCGAATGCCTTTGATGTAGGCATCGACGATGACTACGATCGCGGGATCGCCGAGCATGCAGCCGGTGTAGCAACCGAGCAGTTCCCAGCAGGGCAGACCGCCACCGCGGCTCTCGGCGACTTCGATGAGTGAACAGATGGTGTCGTTGACGGTGTCGGGCGCAGCCAGAGTCAGCCAGGGAAACTGCGAGCGAAAGACGTCCCAGCCGCTGAAGATGGTCCGCCGGGTAAAACTGGTGCTGCGCTTACTGCCGCCGTCTGGCGTCGGATAGCTGCCATCGGCATCGGCGAAGTAACGCGGGTCGCACAGCGTGCGGTATTGCGCAGTCCGCAAAATGGTGCGCTGCTCGTCGCTGGCGGTGACATCGGCAAGGGCGCCGACTGCGTGGTTCCAGGCAGCCTTGCCGTCGGCGCGGACGCAGTCGAAATCCCAGTGTGCGAGTTCGGCGGCCAGGTTGTCACGCGCCCCGTCGATGCTGACGTAGGAAATGCCGGCTTTGACCAGCAGTGGCTCGGTGACGCCCTCGGGCCACTCTGCGTAGTAGCCGATGTGCTCGCCGCGGTGCTCGCCGGATTCTGGGAACGGCTCGATAGTGGCATTGCGGATGGCTTCGATATAGGCCGGAGTTTTCCATTGGGCATACATGCGCTCGGGCCATTCGCCGCGCCAGACCTCGGGGACGACGACAGACCAGACACCAGAGCGCTCGATGGGCTGGCTGAATTGCAGCGAGAAGTAGACGGTGTAAGCAAGCGGGGTGTTGCCGCCACGCCAGCCACCGCCCTCGGGCCCACAGCGCATCCACCCTTCCAGTGTTTGGTTATCGACCTGCCGCACATATTGCTCGAGACTGCGCCCACCGACACGGCGGGCTAGATCGAGCTGAATGCGGGCGCGGCTGTCAGTCGGAAAGGCAAAGCGCAGGATGCCAGCGCGGTTGGTGCAGGTGGCTTCGGCGTGCACTTGGTTTTCCAGAGCAACGGCATAGTAGCCAGCTTCGGCTGTCTCGTCGTCGGCATTGAAGCGACTGCGGTAGGTCTCGTCTAGGATCTCATTGGGCAGGCCGCCGTAGGTGTAGAGCGGGCCGGTGGTCGGGGTGACCAGCAGGTTTCCGAGGTCGCCATAGGCGCCGATGCCGCTCATGTGGGTGAAGCTGAAGCCTTCGATCGAGTCGTGGCCGGCGGAGTAGCCGGAGCCGTTGTCACCGCCGGTGATGGTGTCGGGTCCGAGTTGGACGAGGCCCGAGGGCAGCCAAGCGCCGGGATAGGTCTTGCCCAGTCCGGCCCAGGTCGATTCGTGCTCGGTGATAGCCCCGATCATGGGGTCGATAAAATCTGCTGTGCTTTTGGGCATTCTAATGTTCTCCTGAACTGCTGACATCAAAGTTACTAAAAGTGGCCCAATATGGGGTGTCATCGTCGCCTGAGGTGGCAAAAAAGCCAACGTCCTGGGTGTTAGCCGCGGCCAGCACCTTGTGGGAGGCCATCTGAATCCAGGTCGTGCCGTCGTCGCTCCGGGACCCGAAAATCCGCTTGCCCCGCTTTTCGAGCTTGAGCCAGATCGGAAAGGTTAGCTCTTTTTGGGCAACCTCGCGGATGCTATCGACAGAGCCGTTCTGGTCCGAATCCCAGAGGAACATGTAGCGCCACTTGGGCGAGAGTAGGATCGAGACATAGCCCGGCGAGACACCCGGCTTGGTGATGTCATTCCGGACCATGAGCCCGGCCTTGACATCGGGATTGCTGAGCTCCAGCGAATCGACCCGCACGACAGCCTCAAAGTCTCCCGTCACCTGCTCACGAAAGATCGCGCCGTAGGCATCTCGGTGCTTCCAGGTGTCGGATTGATTGGCCCGGATGATGAACCGATCGTCCGCCTGAAACATGCCAGCCTTGGTGTTGGTGAAGGCCAGATTGGGGGCCTTTATTGGTTCTCCGATCAAGACTGTGGCAGGCGCGAGGTCGCCAATCGTCAGCTTGTACTCGCCCGATTTAGCGAAGCGGTGCGAGAACCGCACGACAGCAGTCGCCCCGCCAAGCCCAGCCGGAACGCGGATGTCTTTGGTGGCGACGACGGTCCCGTCGATCTGCAGTGTCGCAGCAACGGTTCCGGTGGTGCTTCCCAAATTGGTGATGGTGGCACTGGCGCGAACGGCCTGTCCAGCGTAGCCAAAGGCATCGGCCTCGAGTTCGCGAAAGGCGAAGGTCGGCGGTCGGGCTGTGATCTGTACGCTCGCAGCCTGGTCACCGACCTGCACGGTGTGGTCGCCGATCTCGAAACGGTGAGTGCGAAATTCCACCGTTTCCGTCTTTCCCGGCTGCACCTGGATCCGCTTGGTTTCGGTAGGCTCACCGTCGACCAGAAAGGCCACCTTGGTAGTCCCCGCTCTTTCACCGGTATTGGTGACCGTGGCTCGGACGCTGAAGGTCTTGTTGGCGGCGACTTTCGCGGGCATCTTGAGGGGAGAAACCTGAAACTGCGGACGGCGCCGGACGACGGTGCGCTTGGCCACCTGCAGCTCACTCTGCAGCAGAATATCCTGGGACGATGGCCCGAGTATGACGGTGAAGGTGCCCGGTTCGACGACGCGGTCACCCTCGGCATTCACCACGCTCAGCTGCTCTGCGGTCACTGCAAAAGCAACGGTTTGCCGCTCACCGGCCGCCAGTTGTAGCTGCCGAGATTCGAGGAGCTTACGGTCCGCGAGGTAGAGTTTTACGATTGCCAAAGCCGCGGTCGGGCCAAGGTTTTGCACCGCAGCCTGGACAGTAAAACGCAAGTCGACTTGTTGGGTGACCACGAGGTCGCTGTAGGAAAAGGCACCGGGCGCGAGCGCCAGCATGCCGCGATTTCCGGGCGTGTCGACGATGGATGCCAGATCGACGTAGCCTGCCCGGTCGGCGCTGATGTGCGCCGCGGGCATGACGAAGCCAAGCAGGTCCCAGTCCAGCTTTTTGCGGGCATCGCTTTCGTAGGTGTAGCGCTTGATCGCCCCCTCCAGATCGGCATGACTCTCGTGCTCGGCAGGCAGCGGATTGGCGTACGGCTCGGTTCGGGACAGGGCGTAGGGATCTGTGCTGACCAGCGTGCGCCCGGTCGGCTGCTCGCTAATCACGAATAGCGGGACGGCATGGCGGACAGGCTCGTTGTAGACCCGGCAGGCTGGCTGCGCCTGGATCTGCACCTCGCGCGTTAAGCTGACCGTGCCGTCGGCCAGCACGGTGCGGTACAGTGCCTGGGACGTGGCATCCTGCTCGGGCTGGTTCAGGTCCCCCCAGCCAGCCTTAGCTGCGTACTTCGCAGCGTTGCGGCTGACGTCTGCGAAGGTGCCGACCATCAGGTAGTAGCGGTTCCAGAAGCTCTCGCCCTTGGCTAGATTCGAGTCACCGCCGAGGCCGGGATTGCTGGCCATGACGATGTAGTCACGCGCACCGCCAGCGCCAGCGGTTCCGACGCAGACGCTGGCGACGCGGGTGCCATGGGCAAAGCCAAACGCCTGGCTGTTCGGATCATCCTTCGCAGCGGCCGCACCAAGCCAGCCGTCGGTCTGGTCGACGGTCAAGTACGAGCCGCCGCCAAACTGCCGGTGGCTGTTGTTGAACGTGTAGGAGCCGTCGATGTTGGACCAGAAGATGTTAGGATAGGTGGAGTGACGGACACCGCCCCATGGGGTGCCATTATAGCCGTATTCGAAATCGCCAAAATTATAGATGACATTGGATACTTCCAAGACGCCATCGCCGAGATAGCGGTACCGCGAGTAGTAGAGGATCTTGTGGGGAAAGATCGTTGGCTGGGTTGAGGACTGGCCCCAGTTAATGATGGCGTACGAGTGATCTGTGTCATCGTACCAGCTGGCGAGTTTGGGGCAAAAGAACATCTCATAGGGCTCATCACTGGCAGCGCCGTACTTGTTGCTGCAGCCGGAGCCGTGGACAAATCCCTGGCCGACGCTGTTGGTCGCGTTTGACTGCGCAGGATCGTGCTCGTAGATCGCCTCTAGGAGCCTCTGGACGTCCGGGCAGTGCATGGTGGCTTGCCAGACCTCGTCCATCCATGGGGCTGCCTGTGGCGGAATCGCCTCTCCCCAAGGGCCTCGCCAGGAGTACAACTGGCCGCCAGCGCCGATGCCAATCTCCCAGTTCTTCTTGCCGGCATCGTCGGAGTGCCTGAGCAGGACATTGAAGACGTCCTTCTCAGACACGTATTGGTACCAATCCTTCTCGTAGAGCGTCCAGAACGCCGGATCCCGATCCGCGGGGAGTGGGCCGTTATAGAGTGCGAATGCCTCCGTTCCTGCTGGTTCGGGGAGATGTGCCGCGCCGCTGAAGACGCCGTCGAAGAAGCTGCTGTCCATTTTACTGTCCTTTTCGTTGGCGGGTGCAGATAGCGACAGTGCTGTGTGAATCAGGCATAAGAGCCACGCTGAGGGCTTAGGGATGAGCAGTCCGGGGCGTAGAAAAGGGCGAAGGCGAACCCGGTTGGAGGTCCCAAATTCGGACATGGTGCCAGCAAGGTCGCACAGTGCGACTCCATGTGTAGGTAATCCGTTCACAGCTTTAGATGTGCCACGCTGCAACGGCCATCCTGCATGGGACACAACCGAAGTTGTGAACGTCCAAAGTTCGACGTCCTCCTGTGCAGAGTTGCAGTTTCGCTTCGCCGCCGCGTTCTCTGCGGGGCTGCCCGGACGTTAACCGCCCTGTCAGCAGAAGGCACTATGCTCATTGAGTGGTGAATTTAATTTCTGAGATCTGCACGGAGTTTGCGGCTCCCGCATCGCGGACTGCGGTGATTTTCAAGCGGTAAAACCGGTAGGTTGCGGGGCTGGTGCAGGTGAAGTCACGGGTTTGCTGGCGAGCAGACCACCGTTCCCAAGTTCTGGTGTCCAGAGTGGTCCAGGTTTTGCCGTCGTTGGAGCCCAGCAACTGCCAGCTGGCCGGATCGCGTTCCGGCCCGTCCGCGCCAGAGGTAATGGCGTAGCCAGTCACCAATGTCGGGATCTGACAGTCGTATTGAATCCAGCTGCCTTGTGGAGAGAAGTCGAGCCACTTGGTCGTGAGATCGCCATCAAACGCCTGCTTCGCGGTCTGATTGGGCGGATTGTTGCCCCGGGCCGTCGCGTTTTCACGGTCGTCGCCCGACCACTTGTCACACACAAACTGATTGAGCACAGGCAGCTTGGCTTCGGCAACGTCGAGGCTTCGGATCGCGTGCCGTAGATTGCGCATGGCTACCGCGTACGTTGTCTCGTCGACCGGCGTGGCGACGACGGCCTGGGCAAAGCGAATTTCCTTGGCCAGAGCGGCGGTATCCAGGCCGGATTCCCTTCCCTGTTTCTGGGCCGAGACCCCGGTTTTGATCAGCGAGGTCAGCCCAGGGCGGTAGGCAAAGCCGTCGGTGATTAGCTCGACGCCGGTGCCTTCTTTGCCACCTGGCCCCTGATACGGTGGCACCCATTCGGAGTTCACTTGATAGCCGTTTTCGTCGCGCAGGTAGAACACGCCGTGAGTCATGCCCGGAGGCGCAATGGCGCTCGCCACGTCGCCCTGAACCGACGCCGGGGCCTCGAACCACTCCTCGTAGCCACTATGGTCTCTGAGGAAGTCGCAGCCATTCGTGGTGAAGACCAGCTTCGCATCAACAATCCTGGCCTTGCCGGCCCCCGAATCGACCTGGACCTCGATGCGGGCACCGTCGGCGCGGCGCTGGAGGACGGTCGGCACTTTGTCGTTGTGCGGCAAGCTTCGGTCAGGCGTGTGCGCGTTTCGGTAAGGGAGGTCTGCGTCATGCTTCGCCAACCAGGTCTTGAGCTCGGTGAGCAGTTCATTGCGCTTCTTTGGCTGCTCGGTGGCTAGATTGGTGCTCTCTCCCAGGTCGGCGACCGTGCCATTGTCATGATAGAGCCGGAACAGCTGAACCCGCGGTCGTGATACGTCCATCCCGATCGCGTGGTAGAGCAGCAGCTTCCAGCCGCCTTTGCGAATCACACTCGAGGACGGTAGTGGGCTTGGGTAATGGAAGAAGATGCTCTCTCGCGCCGTGCCATCGGCAAAACGGGCTGCACCGTCTTGGCCGAGTATCACCGGCAGGACATTGCAGCCA
>DMTJ01000246.1 GCA_003477185.1 Lentisphaeria bacterium | reverse complement strand
ACTCTCGGAGAACCGCGAGACGCCCGTCGAAGTGATCGGGGATGATGGGCTGCCTACACTCGAATCATTGCCGGTAGCTAATGCATTTCAGGAGACAGTGCGCAGCCAAGAGGCAACCTACGGCACCTTGATTAGCGCCCTTGCCAAGACCACTCTCAGTAGCAAGGACCCAAATCACCATCAGGATGAAGAGTTTAAGAAATTTACGGCCAAAGACGATCATGGCGTGGATTTTGTGTTCCATTCGCTGCCGGAACGCCAGCCCTGGGTGCAGCTGACCTTTGATTCTCCGTATCTAATCAGCGCCTTCGAACTCAAGAATCGAGCGACTTTACCGGAGCGGGCTGAAGGGATCGAGTTGCAGCGGCAGCTTCCGGATGGCAGCTGGAAGGCAGTCTGGCAATCCAAGGGCCCCGAGGTGAGCTGGCAGGTAGATTTGAGTAAAGACCCCGCGCCTACACGGGAAGCCACCGCCTTCCGTTTCGTCGTCAATAAGGAGGAGGAGACCTACTTGCACTTATCCCAAGTTTGGCTCTGGGGGCGGAAGAGCGATCGGCAGCAGACGGCGCCGGGCCGAGCAGCGGTTGCCGTGGCCCACAACAGCTCATCCTGGAGCCCGGGGACAGTCAGCGGACTGGGTTTGTGGTTGGATGGTGCCGACCTGACCTCCCTCACAGCCACGGCTGGAAACGTCTCGCAGTGGAATGACAAAAGCCCCAATCAATATCATGCATACGCGCTCAGCCCCGCCGTGCAGCCGCAAATCGGCACCCTACACGTCAATGGTAAGCATGCCCTGGAGTTCCAGACCGCACGACTGGTTAGCAAAACTCCCAAGCGTGGAAACTGGCAGGACCTCTACATCGTGGCTGACTGGAACGGGGCCGAGAGGTTCGGAAATTACAACGGCTTGTTTACCGGGTTTGGAGAAGGCATTGGTATCGTCGGGAATTCCCAAGACGCTGGCACCAGCTTATGGCTGCAAGGGCGCTGGTGGACGTCCTTGTATGTGAACGGCACTGCTAGCGATGGAGCCAATGTGCTCGGGACCTTGGCCAAGCCGTTTTTGCTCTCCTGCTCGGCAGATAGGGCCATTGAGGTCCCCGGCTATTCGATCGGCAACGACCGCAACCATGTGCAGCCGAGCAACAGGCGGCCGTGGGATGGCGCGATCTGCGAGATTGTCGCCTTTGCCCGGAAGCTAACCGAGAGCGAGCGCCATCAACTCGAAGGCTATCTTGCCCATAAGTGGGGGCTGACCGCAGGCCTCCCGACAGACCATCCCTTTAAGGAGAAAGCACCCTGATGCCGCTGAGACGCCCTGTGCCACGCTCGCTCTGTTTGCTCGTCCTCGCGCTTGCTTGGACCGCCCAAGCCGGCGAGAAGATCTCCTACAACGAGCAGATCCGGCCCATCTTTAACACCTCCTGTGTGGGCTGCCACGGCGGCGTCAAAAAGAATGCCGGAGTCTCCTTTATTTATCGAGAAGAGGCGCTGGGAACCTCGGCAAATGGCAACCGCATCATCGTGCCGGGGGAACCCGAGAACTCGGAACTCATCAAGCGGATCTCCTCAGACGACCCGCGTTATGTCATGCCACCTGCCCATGGCGAGCATCACAACGAACCGCTGAGCCCGGCACAAATCAAGCTGCTCAGCGACTGGATTCGCCAGGGAGCGGAATGGCAGGAGCACTGGGCCTACATCAAGCCGGAGCGGCAGGCGGTGCAACCACAGCAGCAAAACTGGATCCGCACGCCGATGGACGCCTACGTCCTTGACCAACTCGAGCAAAAGGCCCTGGCGCCGAGCGCCGAAGCGCCGCGTTCGCAGTGGCTGCGCCGCGTCAGCCTCGACCTTACTGGGCTACCGCCCACGCTTGAAGAGCGCCAGGCATTCCTAGCGGACGAGTCCGACGAGGCCTATGAAGCGGTCGTCGACCGGCTGCTGGCCTCACCACGCTACGGCGAGCGTTGGGCAGCCATGTGGATGGACCTCGCTCGCTACGCCGATACCATCGGCTACGAAAAAGACAAACGCCGGACTATCTGGCCCTACCGCAACTGGCTGATCAACGCCTTCAACGAGGACCTTCCCTTTCCAGAGTTCATCCGCGATCAACTGGCCGGTGATCTAGTAAAGGAGCCCACCACCGAGCAGTTGATCTCGACCGGCTTTCTGCGCCTGACCCAGACCAATACCGAAGGCGGCACCGACGACGAAGAGTTTCGCGTCGCCGCGGTTTTGGATCGGGTGAACACCACCTGGTCCAGCTTCCAGGGCATCACCTTTGGCTGTGTTCAGTGCCATTCACATCCCTATGAGCCGATCCCCCACGAAGATTTCTACCGGTTCATGAGCTTCTTTAACAGCACCGAAGACTGCGACCAGGATAACGACTTTCCGCTTCATGTCGTCGCCCATAAGCCCGAAGAGCGCCAGCAGGCCACCGCTGCCCAGCTCGACCTTATCCGACTGCGTCGCCTGCTAAACCAGCCCGGTAGCCTGGAACTAGAAAAGCCCGAGCCTTGGCTGCAGCCAACCTATTCAGCCCTCAAAATCAGCCGCGGAAAACTCAAACAAAAGGCCGGCGTGTTGTACACCGAGGGGACTCAGCCCGTACACACTACCTACTACGTAACCCTTGAAAGTCCGGAAGCTGGCACGACCGTCACCTCGCTCAAGGTCACGATCCTCCCTGATACCGATAACCCGGCGGATGGCCCCTTTCGCGGTGCCCATCTCTCCCAGCTCACGCTGAAAAAGGTAACAGCGGCGGGCAAGTCCTCGGACGTGCCGTTTTCCTATGTCTACGCCGACAGCGTGGCTGGACCGCTGGGCCAGGATCCCGCTGCCGCGCTTAAGCCGAGTGCTCAGGGCGTAGGCGGCTACCCCAAGTTATTCCGGCAGCGCGACGCAGTGTTTGTGCTCAAGCAGCCGCTGGAGCTGCAGCCTGGTGACACCCTTGCTGCGACCCTATTCTGCAAGGCCGGAACCACAGGTGGCCAAAACACCGCGCTGCGCAGATTTCAGCTGCAGCTCGGCTCATCCCCCGCCTGGCAGCAGTTGGCCGCCAGCGATAGCCAGGCTCAGCTCGTAAAGCAGCTCCGGGAAACGCAAAAGCTTGTCGCTGGTTTCAAGGGCGAAAAAGTGCCCGTTGCGCTCGAACGCTCCAGCGCCAGCGTCCGCGAAAGCCGTGTGTTTATCGGCGGCAATCGTCTAAACAGAGGCGAGGCCCAGAAACCTGGCGTGCCCAAAATTCTGAACCCGTATGGCGCTGAGGCGGGCAATCGTCTGGAGATGGCCGAGTGGCTGGCGCATCCCGACAACAGCCTGACCGCGCGGGTCTTCGTCAACCGCGTGTTCTCCGAGCTCTTTGGTAACGGCATCGTGCAAACCCTCGGTGACTTTGGCAGCAGCGGCCTGCCGCCGACCAATCTCGCCTTGCTTGACCACCTGGCAATCGCCTTTCGCGAGGACGGCCAGTGGCAGCTCAAGTCACTGCTCAAGGAAATGGTCTTGTCGGCCACCTATCGGCAGGATCACAGGAGCACCGTTGAACTCACAGCCCGGGACCCCCAAAACCTGCTGCTGGCTCGTGGCCCGCGTACGCGCTTGAGCGCCGAAATGATCCGAGACCATGCCCTCTCGGCATCCGGGCTGATCGCGCATCGGTTGGGCGGCCCCTCCGTGATGCCGCCTCAGCCGGAAGGTGTTTGGACCACGGTTTACAGCGGCGAAAAGTGGACCGACGCCAAAGGCCCCGATCGCTACCGGCGGGCGCTGTACACCTTTTGGAAACGCACCGCCCCCTACCCAAGCATGATGACCTTCGACGCGGCCTCTCGCGAAGTCTGCAACATCCAGCGCATCTCTACCAATACCCCACTCCAACCGCTGGTGACGCTGAATGATCCGGCCTACCTGGAGTTTGCCCAAAAGCTAGCCAAAAGAATCCAAAACCATCCAGATGCCGGAGCGCGGGCCAAGATAGCCCAGGGCTATCTGCTCACCACCCAGCAAGAAATCCCCACTCCGAGCCTCGACGTACTCGAAAAATTGCATGGCGAACTAGTCGAAGACTATCAGAGCGTCCCCTACGATACGCTTGCTAAAAGTGCCGAAGAAGCCGCTTGGGTCAATATCGCCGGCGTCCTCTTGAATATCGACTCCGCCCTGACCAAGTAAGCCACGATCAACCAGGTGCCACGATGAATGTATACGACCAACTCCGTCACGATTCCGGCCTGCTCAACAGCCGTCGCCAATTTCTGAAATCTTGCGTCGCTGGCGTCGGTGGCGCCTGGCTTTCCAGTCTCGGCTTGCCAGCACTAGCCGAGGACCCGCTTGAGCGAGGCATCCCCCACTTTGCCCCCAAAGCCAAGCGCGTCATTTTTCTGCACATGGCTGGCGCTCCCAGCCAGCTCGAGTTGTTCGACTACAAGCCCGAACTCAACCGGCTCAATGGCCAGGACTGCCCGCGCGAATTCCTGGAAGGCCAGAACTTCGCCTTCATTCAAGGAGTCCCCCAAATGCTGGGCTCGCAGTACGACTTTCATCAGGCCGGGGACAACCGGCAGTGGATCAGCGACCGCTTGCCCTTCACCGAACGCGTCATCGACCAGCTGTGCATCATCCGCTCCATGCATACCGACCAGTTCAACCATGCGCCTGCCCAGTTGCTGATGCACACCGGCCAGACCATTCAGGGTAACCCATCCATTGGTGCCTGGAGCACCTACGGCCTCGGCAGCGAAAGCCAGAACCTGCCCGGCTACATCGTCCTGGCCTCAGGCGGCAAAACCCCCTCTGCCGGAAAATCCGTGTGGGGCAGCGGCTTTCTGCCCTCCGTCTACCAAGGCGTCCAGTGTCGCTCCAAGGGCGACCCGGTCATGTACCTCTCCAGTCCCGACGGCATGCCACGCGAGATTCGTCGCAAGGCCATCGATGCCATTACCGAGATCAACCAGCAGACCCACGAAGACCTGCACGATGCCGAGACGCTCGCCCGTATTTCCCAGTACGAGATGGCCTTTCGGATGCAGATTCACGCCAGCGCTGCCTTCGACATCCAGCAAGAGCCCGAGTACATCCACAAGCTCTACGGCACACAGCCAGGCAAAGAGTCCTTTGCTAACAACTGCCTGTTGGCACGGCGGTTGGCCGAGCGCGGCACTCGCTACATCCAGCTCTTCGACTGGGGCTGGGACTCGCATGGCGCCGGCAAAGCCGAAGCCCTCAATCATGGCTTCACCGACAAATGTCGGCAGATGGACCAGGCGACCTTCGCCCTCCTCACCGATCTCAAGCAACGCGGGCTCCTCGAAGACACCCTTGTGATCTGGGGCGGTGAATTTGGGCGCACGCCGATGCGCGAGAACCGAGGCGGTGGCGAGATGAAATTCATCGGCCGCGATCACAATCCTGGCGCCTTCACCATGTGGATGGCCGGTGCCGGCATCAAGCCGGGCGCCCACGGCGAAACCGACCCGATGGGCTACCGGGCAGTCAAAGACAAAGTCAGCGTCCACGACCTGCAGGCCACCATTCTCAACCGCCTCGGCCTGCACCACAAAAAGCTCAGCTACCCATTCCAGGGTCTTAACCAGACCCTGACTCCGGTCAGTAAACCCGCCCGTGTCCTGCACCAGCTCTTTGCCTGACACCAACTGGGGCGTTGACATGTCAGCCTTCTTCGTCGCTCTTCCAGGGCGTAGTCGTTGGGGGATCTGGACCGCGCTCCGGGGGCGAAGGCGTTGCCATATCGATCCAGGCCCTGACAGAAGCCAAAGGACCGTTCCGCGCGAAGCGCCGGGCTCTCTGCAGAATAGCACGTCTTTGCCTAAACCCACCACTTCGCTTCTCAAACGGGTGCGTCAAGGGATCCGGATGAAGGACGATACGCTGCCACCAATCACGCCCGACGATATGTTTCGCGAACGTATCATGCGCTCCAGAAGGATGACCCCGAATGAGCGGGGCGCTGCCAGCCTGGATATGTACGATCTAACCTGTGCGATTGTGTTGGACGGTGTCTTCGCCCAGATAAAGGGTGCCTCCGAGCCCTGAGGCGGCCACGCTTGCCGACGGCTGGAAAGACCGGTTGGTTCCCCTGACCAATGCCAATACTCGCGGTGTTACCGGATGGTGCCTGTCACCTATTGATCTACTGCTCAGCAAACTCGCTGCTGGCAGGGCCAAGGCCTTCCGTTTCATTCGCGCTGTTCTGCACCACCGTTTGTTCGGAGAGCTGCGAGGATTACTGACCAACCGGTTCAAGGCTGCATCATTCACTTGTTCTTCGACGGCAATCGCCTACGCCGATTGTGGCAAGCGCGAAAGCACGCCTTTCCCAGCTAAGGAGCGCTGCCCCACGTTGCAAGCGAGCTCATCTTGTGTAGGCTACCCCATGTATCCCCCTTTCCCTGCGATCCAGCCCCTCGGAGGCACGACATGACTGTTCTTAAATCCGTGCTTGGCATCATCCTGCTAATCATTATCGCCGCTTTGGTATGGAATTTTTTCCCGGGGCTGCGCCACGAAGGTAAGCAAGCCTACCGCAAATACGGAGGCTGGACAGATGAAGCACGTTCTTC
>DMTJ01000533.1 GCA_003477185.1 Lentisphaeria bacterium | reverse complement strand
CACGTCGATGTCCAGATTGTTTCCGCTGACTTCCCGATAGGTGGTCCGCCACGATTGCGGATGCTGCGCGAGATGTTCGCGATAGGCCTCGTTGGAGCCGCCGTAGCGGTCGGCATTGCGGTGTAGATGGAGCCATTGGGTATCGAGCAGTACGCGGTCCCCGGGCTGGTAGCTCTTAACGACCGGAGGCGGTACGAGGAGCGTTTCGAGCGTGGCTTCGTTGCCAATCCGCTTCTCGATTTTGACCTGGAAGTGGGGATTGGGATAGTCCGTGCTGCCGAAAGTGGCGTGGTAGTCCCGTATGACCCAGGAGATGTAGCCGATAGCCCAATCGCGTCCCGCCATGTCGGCGTCCCGCCGGGTTCGTCCCGGGAAGGCTACCCACCATGGGCCGGGGCCGGTGATTTCCGTAGGTGGAATTAGCAGGTCGCCTCTCTTAGTCTTCCCTGCGATGCGTTTCTCGGCGATCAGGCCATTGGCATTGCCGTAGGCGACGGTGGTGTCGAAGCAATCGGCGTGCTTTTTCATCAGATACGAGTTTTTCGTGCTGACTTTCTGTTGAAACTGGTACTCGAGTTTCTGGAAGGTGCGGGCGTAGTCGTTGGTGCGCGGGGTCTGAACGCGGGCGCTGAGCAGGGCTTTTCCGTCGGCCCCATAGGTGCCTTGGTAGAGTACGTCGGTGAGACATGGGCCGTGTGAGAGGTAGGCGGCTTTCATGCCAGCGTTAGGGATCTTATGGTTCCCGTGATAGAGGCCGAGCCAATCGCCGCCCCAGCCGACATCGGACCAGGTCCATGGATTGCCGTCTTTACCATTCCGAGCCAATGGCAGGCGGATGTCACAAACCGCGACCTCTGTCGGACTCATGTCGATATCAAAGGTGATGGATTCACCACCGGATGAGAGGGCCAGCTGGTCCCAGCGGCCGTTGCCGCCCCAGCCGACCAAGGAAAGCTGTGCATGACTTGCAGTGGGTAGGTTGCCGTAGAAGGTGTACGGGACGCGCAAGCGATATCGGTTTGCGCCCTTTTTGAGTGGGAGCAGGGTGAAGGCGCGCAGGCCGTTGCCCATGGGAGGATCGTGCCAGTTCTTGCTGAGCTGTACGGGAATGCCCGATGGCGTGCCATCCGGGTGGCAGAGGATCGGGACCATGGCGGTGTCGTTTGCCGATTCATACATGCGCAGGAGAAACGGGAGGGGGCGGGTCGCGTCGTCAGCGCAATCGAGCTGGATGTTGAATTCGTCGTAGTTTGTGATCTTGATGTAGCCAACCTCGAAGCGGCGCTCAAGATCTATGATGTCCGCGACATAGCAGTTTGAGGTGGCATCGAATCGAATGGGAAAGGTCTGGCCGCCCGGGGTGGTGACGGTCCCAGAAACCTGGCGGTCGCTGGCACAGCTGGCGTCGAGATCACAATTAAGGGTGAGCTGCTTGGGCTGCCCAGCCTCCCAGGCACCGTCAATGGGCTGGGATGCCTTCCATTCACGCTCGGCCGTCTTGAAACGCAGGTTTACCTGGGCGTTGGTCCATGATGGCACCTTGAACTCAGCGCCGCTGTCGAAGTTTCTTTCGAAGAGAAGCCCCTGCTTGTCGGGAATTATGCCGGGGGCGCGGAGATGGGCTTTCAGCTCGTCCTGCGAGAGTACCCGGTTCCAGATACGGAGCTGATCATACAGCCCGTGAATGACCGCCAGCTCGCCATCGGCACGCTGCCCTATGCGCAGGGCGCCGGTGCCTGGGGTGCGTGGTGCGCCCAGCTTCTTGGAGCCATGACGTTCGCCATCCACATAAAACTCCATAGTTGTGCCGTCATAGGCAATGGCGTAGTGATACCAGCGGCCGGGCTTAAGCGGGCCGTATTGGGGAATTCGAACTTGGTTCAGCTGGCCGCCAGCGTTGTTCATGACAGCGGCCACCATTCCGTTGTTATACACGAGCCCGAAGTTTCCCTGGCCCCATTCATTGTCATTTTTGCAGAGCATCCAGCCGTTCATATTGCGCTCCAGACCCTTCGGCATTTGCATCCAGATCTCAGCGGTGAACGTGGCTGGATCCAGTTCGGGGCTGTGTGGAATCTGCAACGGGGTGTTGATGATGCAGTGGCCGTTCCCGCTGGCGCCCCGATCTGGCCCATCTGCGAACTGTAACGCGGGCTCAAGTTCCGTGGTCAGAGTCAGACTCCCGGGCCAGGCGACGAGGTCGAGCTTGCCAAAGCAGGCGAATTGCTTGCCTGTCTCATCGGTAAAAACGAGATCGTGAACGATGTAGTGCTGGGCGAAGCGACCAGACCACCAGAGGTTTGCGTTTTTGAGGCGCTGCACGTCTGTATCCACACCAGCGCGGCAGGTCGTCGCCTGGTAGGTCTTGCCATCGACAACGAGCTCGATCGCTAGCTCGGCTGGTTGTAGCGTGTCGATGCGCGCCCTACCGGCGTTCAGAGCTCCGACGTAGTCGACGCGATCATTGAATAGGCCAAAGCGCGGGCTGGTCAGGTCGTCCATATCCAGCAGGAAGCCGTAGTGTCCGGTCTCGAAGCACAACACGTCTGGGGAGGTGTCTTTCGGGGTCTTTCGCCAGCCATTGGGCCAATAACCATAGGAGAACCGACGGGCAGGTTCGGGGAGTACTGTGGTCGCAGCAGCAGTAGCCTCGTTGACCGTCTCGGTTGCTTCGGGGGCTTGGGCAAGGCATTCTGCGGACACAATGAGTGCCACCAGGGACAACCAAGTCGCAAAGGTTCGAATTCTATTCATGTGAGATCTCTTATGCCTTCCTAAAAAAGGCTACTGATTACCAGTCTTCGTCGGAAACTCGAGAAATTTGGCGGCGCTTCGTTTCGTTTTCCGGCCTCAACCATACTGGGTAACGTGCGCACACCTGCTGCGGTGATGGGAGTAGTTCACTCGTTTTTCGTCGCCTCCAGCAAGCCTTTCTGCTCCAGGAACTGGCCTATTTCATGCGTGATGGCGTCAAGATGTAGACCGGAGCCAAAGCCCTCCTTGATCTAGTTTCGCAATGGAATCCCGGATATTTTGAGCGCTGCGACAAAGCTCTGGCCGTTGCGCTCTTCGCGTCTCGATTCCGGCTTGTCGGTGTAGGCGGCTTCGTCCAGCAGCCCAGACGACGTGGCACGTCACGACTTACCGTTCTTTCCCAACCCGAAAACCAAAACCATCGCAATCAAATGCAACTTATTTCGCCGTCGCATCAGTAGGCCGGGAAGGTCCCGTATTGGCGGAGTTCGCACCGCGATGGGGACGATGTCTTGCGTCGCCGCCTTGAGCGCCTCCACGCATGCGCACCCTACTACCTCCCCTTCTTGAGCATGGTTCGGACATGACAAACGCAGCACGCCGATTGGCAACGAAGACAATAGGGCTGTCGTGCTGTGCATTGCTGCTGGCGTGGCCAAGCCTGTACGCGCTGGGGCAGTTGTACAGCGAGAGCGCGGACTGCAGCCATGGCTTTATGATCCCGCTGTTCGCGATCCCGCTGCTAATGCTATTGGTGGGGGTGCTCACCCGGGCGCTGCGTGCCTTGGTTTCGACAATGGCGGAGCCGCTAATTCGGCTATGCGGGATCAGCATTTTTCGCGAGGTAAATGTGATGCATCTGGCGAATATGTCGCTGGGAGTGGACGATGCCTGCAGCTGAGGCGCTGGATGAATCGCTCGAGCTGCACGGGCTGCCGATGTTTGGTTCGTTTCGTCAAGGAGGAATGCTCGCCGACGACTATGGTGGGTAGATCGCGTGATACCTCGCTATTTTAGGGTGAATTGAAAGTATGGAACAATTTATAACGCTCATGTTTGCTGGCGGTCTGGCTGCTTGGTTACTTCCTGGCTGCGGGCAACCTGCGGAGCCGGCTGCTACGAGCGAGGCGGGAAAAGCACCTGCCGCGACTGCTTTGCCCTATCACCAGGTGATCGAAGCGGAGTCCGCAACGGTGGCTGATGGCGATTTTGCGGAATTCGCAACCCCTGGGGCATCGGCTGGCGCTTGTCTGCGGATTGCGCCGAGTGCGGAGAAAAAGGCGTTTGGCGGATCTGCGGAGTTCGCAATTGAGCTGCCGAAGGCGCAGCAGGTGAGTATCTGGTTTCGGACGAGGTGGGGTGGGACGTGTGCGAATTCGTTCGAGCTGGTGGCACCGGCCGGGCCGCTGCAGTTGATTGGGGAGGATGGAACTTATGGGGCTTGGCACTGGGTCAAAGGATCGCGGCTGCCGCTGGCGGCTGGAAAGAATGTGTTTGTAAGGAAACCGCGGGAGCCGGATGTGCAGATTGATCAGATCGTGGTGACCGCCGATGAGGGCTTTGTACCGATGGGAGTGGAGCAATGACAGTACACCGAGACTTGTGCCTGAGCAGTTGGTACATGACGCTCGGGGCGTACACGTTTCCGACGGTGTTCGTGCCGTTGCCAAATGACGCGCGGGCGGCTTTAGCCGTCGGCACCAACGAAGGCTTGGAAGTGATCGACATGAAACACCGGCTGCAACGCGCACTGCGGATGCTGCCGGGCAGTGGCTTTGTGCATGCAGACGGCTGCGCACCGACGGACTCGCCGGTGTTTCAGCGCGATAATGGCGCGGTGAGCACGGGAGATGGGGCCTGGCAGATGCTGATTTCCAGCACTAAGGCGCGGGCAGCCGCAGAGAGCGGGGAGACCGAGCGCCTAGCTATGCATAGCTACCGACGCATGGAGCCAGCACGGGAGTTTCGGCTGTTTATTCATCATCGCCGGCCGGTGGCGATGTCACAGCGAAATTTGGACCGCTACTACGCGAGCTTGGCGAAACGCCGGAATGATTATTGGCGGCAGGCGAGGGATTTTGCTTTGGATATCAGCCACCTGTGGCCGCGCGAGCACTTGGTGGCGGATGTCTATCTCACATCGAGCGGTGACTTCATTATTCTGGACCTGAATCCATGGGGGGCAGAGACGGATCCGCTGCTGTTGCTGGACTGGGATCGGGACTGGTCTGAGGACCTGGGCTTGAAGATTGTGCCAAGACCAGTCAAGTTTACGGGGAACATTCAAGTATCATTCTGATGAAAGACCGCCGAGGTTGTCGCTTCAGATGCGACGGTACACGCCCCAGCAGTAAGAGGTCCCCGATGAGCGAGACAAACCAGACACAGAACAAGAAACGCGAACAGAGTTGGGCAGATAAGCTTGGGCCCGGCGCGATCTGGGCGGCGGTGACCGACATCCCCAGATTCATGACTAGCAAGCACGTCGAAACGAGTAAGAAGCTTGCACTGATCCTGTCTGTCATCTACCTGTTGTCTCCGGTCGATGTGTTGCCGGAGCTTTTTGCGCCGTTTATTGGCTGGATTGATGACGTGGCGTTGGGCGCGTGGATTCTTGGGATGGTCCAGGCGGCGCGGGTACGCGAAATTGAAGAAGATAACTCGCCTGCTGGATCGGACCCTGAGAAGGTGATCGATGTAGAGGCACAACCGGTTCTATGACCGGCCTAATTATGTTGAGGATGATCTGTGTTTGAACTCTTGGAACGGTCCACCGAGCAGCGCCATGCACTCCTGGTGGCCGTCTGCCCCCAGCAGTCTACGGTAGAGCATGCGAACGAAATGCTCGACGAACTTGCCGAGCTTGCCGAAACGTACGGTGCCGAGGCATCGGCACGCCGTGTGATCCGCCTGAGTAAACCTCAGGCGAGGTACCTGATCGGCTCCGGAAATGCGGATTCGATCGTGGAGCAATGTCGAGAGCAGAAACTCGATATGATCATTTTTGACGACGAGCTCTCGCCGTCCCAGCAGCGAAACTGGGAGAAGTTGGCCGAGATCCCGGTGGTCGATCGCCACGAGGTTATTCTGGGAATTTTTGGTCGCCGGGCTCGGACGCGCGAGGCCAAGCTGCAGGTTCAGCTGGCCCAGTCCGAGTACTCTCTGCCACGCTTGAAAAATGCCTGGACACATTTGTCCCGTCAGCAGGGCGGTGTGGGGATTCGCGGCGGCGAAGGTGAGAAGCAGATCGAGCTGGACGGGAGAATGGTCAGGCATCGCATTACGCATCTCAAGCGGGAGCTGGAGGAGCTGAAGAAGCATCGCGCAGAGCAACGCAAGAAGCGCACGCAGCAACCGATTCCCTCGGCAGCAATTGTTGGCTACACGAATGCGGGAAAATCTTCGCTGTTGAACAAGCTGACGCAGGCGGATGCTTTTGTCGAGAATAAGCTGTTCGCGACGCTGGACCCGACGACGCGGCGGCTCGCCCTGCCGAATAATCAGACGTTGCTGTTGACGGACACGGTCGGATTCATCCGCAAGCTGCCGCATGACTTGGTCGAATCGTTTAAGTCGACGCTGGAGTCTGCAGCTGATGCAGAATTTCTGATTCACGTGGTGGATATCACCAGTGCGCATGCCGAAGACCACATCCGGACGACGGAAGAGGTGCTCGAGGAGATTGGCGCGGGTGAGCACTACCGGGTGCTGGTCTTCAACAAGGTGGATGCGATCGAGGATGAGTTTCTGCTGTCGCGCTTTCGTCGGCGTCATCCGGAGGCGTTCTTCATCTCGGTGCAT